>CAZZDN010000063.1:0-9661 GCA_964652655.1 uncultured Methylotenera sp. | reverse complement strand
CTAATAAAAAACCCGCTTCACGGCGGGTTTTTTATTGCCTGAACGCTATAATGTGACGCTTATCTTGCCATCTGTTGATGCGACGTGTCGTGTATTAGCTAGTAGGGTGGGTATTTAGAGTTTTATTTAAATCATAGTTTCACTATTTAGAACAGGTGCTTGCATAGCCGTTGAGCTATGTAGGCTGCCAACTTAATCAGGCTAGCTTTAGAGATGGATTTACAAAACGTTATTGATTTATTTTTGCATTTAGATAAACACTTAGCGGCAGTTACGGCCACTTGGGGAGTGTGGATTTATGTGCTGTTATTTCTGATTATTTTTATAGAAACTGGCTTAGTCGCCATGCCCTTTTTACCGGGGGATTCTTTGTTATTTGTGGCAGGCGCGATTGCTGCAGTTGGTGGGATGAGCCTGCCAGCACTAATGGCATTGCTATCTGTTGCCGCGATTGCTGGAGATGCTGTCAATTATTCTGCCGGCAAGTGGGTGGGGCATAAGGTGTTTGCTTGGGAAAACTCACGTTGGTTTAATAAAGATGCGTTCAATAAGACGCATGCATTCTATGAAAAGCATGGTCCAATTACGATTGTAGTGGGTAGGTTTTTACCATTTGTCCGTACATTTACGCCATTTGTCGCTGGTGTGGGGCGAATGACTTATCCAAAATTTGCTTTTTATAATGTGATAGGTGGTTTGATTTGGGTGTGCGGCCTCACTGGTATTGGTTTTCTGGTGGGCAATCATCCCTGGGTAAAGGCTAACTTCTCTTTGGTGGCGCTGGCGTTGATCGTGATTCCTAGCCTGCCTGCGGTTTGGGTGTTTCTCAAGCACCTGATGCAATCACGTGCTTGAGATTCCCTTACTACTTAGTTGACGCTTTATTTTTCTATCATTGATTTCTCAAAAACTTTATTTCTCTACAAAGGCACGTTCAATCACGTAGTCGCCTGGTTGGCCTACGCGCGGTGATACGACAAAGCCTCTTGAGTCCAATAGTGCTTCTGTGTCTTTAAGCATTTGTGGGCTACCGCAGATCATGGCTTTGTCGTGAGCAGGGTCTAGCGGTGGTAGGCCGATGTCTTCAAATAGTTTGCCTGAGTTAATCAGGTCCGTTAAACGACCTTGATTGCGGAACGGGTCTCTAGTCACAGTTGGGTAGTAAATCAGTTTTTTACGCACTTCTTCGCCAAAGAACTCGTTGTTTGGCAGGTCTTTTTCAATAAAGTCAGCATAAGCCAGTTCGTTTACGTGACGTACGCCATGGATTAGTACTACTTTTTCAAAGCGGTCATACACTTCGATGTCTTGAATCAAACTCATGAATGGCGCTAAACCAGTACCGGTAGAAAGGAAGTATAGATGCTTACCTGGCTTCAAATCATGAGTTACCAAAGTACCGGTTGGCTTTTTGCTTACCAGTAGGTCGTCACCCACTTTTAAGTGCTGTAATCTAGAAGTGAGTGGGCCGTTAGGTACTTTAATACTAAAGAACTCTAGATGCTCTTCATAGTTAGGGCTGGCGATACTGTAAGCACGTGTCAGCGGGATGCCGTCTACTTCCAGTCCGATCATCACAAATTGACCATTCTCAAAGCGTAAGCCCGGATCACGTGTAGTTTTAAAACTAAAAAGGGTATCGTTCCAGTGGTGAACACTTAAGATACGTTCGGTAGAATATTTACTCATTATGGATTGTCTTTAGTTTAAATTTTTAAATGGCTGCTGTGAGTTCTGGAATCACAGCAAACAAGTCAGCCACTAGTCCATAATCTGCAACTTGGAAGATAGGGGCATTTGGGTCTTGGTTAATTGCTACTACCACTTTGCTGTCTTTCATGCCGTAGGTATGCTGTACTGCACCGGAAACGCCTACCGCGATATATAAATCTGGCGCAACAGTGACACCTGTTTGACCTACCTGAATATCATTGGGGGCATAACCTGCATCCACTGCGGCTCTTGTGGCACCCAGCGCTGCCCCAAGTCTGGTTGCGAGTGGAGATAGAACTTGTTCAAATGTTTCTGCGCTGCCTAAAGAGCGACCGCCAGAAATAACGATTTTTGCAGTGCTGAGTGCCGGGCGGTCTGACAAGGTGCGTGTTTCAGAGATCCAGCGTGTTTGATGTTGTGCTGCTGGTGCTGTAACTGTATTGATTTCAGCAATTTGTGTTTGTACATTGGCTGTGCCAAAGCTACTGCCGTGAACAGTCAATAGTTGTATGCGGTCTGTGCTTTGAACGGTGGTGAGGATATTGCCTGCATATATTGCGCGCACGTAAGTATTGTTATCTTTAATTTCTAGTACGTCAGCAATCATTGCGACATCTAGCAATGCTGCTGTGCGCGCCAAGATATTGCGGCTGAATGATCCGTGCGCTGCTAATATCACGCTGTATTCATTGGCGATGTTGGCAATGAGTGGCGCAAGATCTTCAGCTAATTGATGTGCTAAATGTTCTGCATCAATTTGAATCACGCGCGTTACGCCTTCAATAGAGGCAGCTTGCTGCGCTATCGTGCCGACATTGCTGCCCACTAATAAAATTTCAATCGGGTTGCGCCAAGATTGTGCAGCAGTGACCGCTTGGTAAACGGATGCGCTCAGTGTGCTGCTGTTATGTTCGGCTAGAATTAGGGTCTTCATAGTTGTATTCCTTCGTGTTCGCGCAATTTAGTCAGCAACTCTTGTACGCTGCTTACTTTAATACCAGCTTTTCTCGCTGGTGGCTCAGATACTTTTAACAACTGCAGGCGCGGTTTGGTATCTACGCCACAGTCAGCAGCTTTAATGGTCTCAATTGGTTTTTTTCTTGCCATCATCAAGTTGGGCAGTTTGACAAACCGAGGCTGATTTAAACGTAAGTCAGTGGTAATCACTGCTGGCAGATTTAAACCTATGGTTTCTGTCCCGCCATCTACTTCACGGGTGGTGACTACTTCATTACCGTTGATGGTGATTGCTGATACGTAAGTTGCCTGCGGATAATCCAGCAATGCCGCCAGCATCTGTCCAGTTTGGCCTGCATCATCATCTACCGCTTGTTTGCCCAGCATAATTAATCCAGGCTGTTCGCGCTCTACCAAGGCTTTTAGTAATTTAGCAACAGCCAATGGCTGTAGTTCTTCTTCGCTTTCAATCAGTACGGCACGGTCTGCGCCCATGGCTAGCCCTTGTCTTAATACGTCTTGATTTGCTGCTGTGCCTAATGACACCACAATAACTTCAGATGCAATGCCTTTTTCTTTTAAGCGAATTGCTTCTTCAATCGCGTTTTCATCAAATGGATTGACGCTCATTTTGACGCCATCAATCTCTACATCCGAGCCATCTGGCTTGATACTGACTTTAATGTTGTAATCTACTACACGCTTTATGGCGACTAATATTTTCATGTTGATTTCCTTTGCGATTGCTGTGCATTCTACATTGGCATATAATATATATAAATTGGATATTAAAGATAATATATATCTAAAATATAGATATAATGACCTATGAAATATACCTTAAGGCAAATGGAAATTTTTGTTGCAATCTGTCGCACAGAAAGCGTTTCGCGTGCAGCAGAAGTGTTGTCGTTGTCTCAATCTGCAACAAGTACAGCATTAAGTGAGTTAGAGCGGCAATTTGACTTGCAACTCTTTGACCGTGTAGGTAAAACACTGCGTATTAATGAAACCGGCTTGCAGCTATTACCTAAGGCGGTAGAGCTACTAGATCGTGCCAGTGAAATAGAAAATCAGCTACGAGGCCATGCAGGTTTTGGCTATATGAAAATTGGCGCAACACTCACAGTTGGCAATTATCTTGCCACGATACTGGTTGCAAAGTTTTTACAGGAGCACCCTGAAAGCCGTATTCAGCTACAGGTACACAACACTAGTACAATCGTGCAGCAAATTGCCAACCATGAGCTGGATTTAGGTTTGATTGAGGGAGATTGCAATCATCCAGATATAGAGGTGCAGGAGTGGGTGGCCGATGAGCTTGTCATCTTTGCTGCTCCTAATCACCCGTTAGCAGGCCTCAAGGAAATTACGATGGAGAGCCTTTTGCAGGAGCATTGGATTCTGAGGGAAAAAGGATCGGGTACTCGTGCAACGTTTGACCGTGCATTTCAAAACCATCATGCAAAGCTACATATTCGACTTGAGCTAGAGCATACTGAAGCCATTAAGCGTGCCGTGGAGTCTGGGCTGGGCATTGGATGTATCTCACGCCTAGCACTCAAAGATGCGTTTCGCCGTGGTAGTTTAGTGCCACTGGCTACTCCCTCTTTAAATTTAGGAAGATATTTCTATTTTCTTTGGCATCAACAAAAGTATCAAACCACTGGAATGCGTGAATTTATTGGGCTATGTAAGGCAATGGTGATTGGTGCAGCGCGTAGTGATCAAGTTAACCTGCCAGATATACCTTAAAGGATCATGTTTTAAATGACAAATATACAACGAGATGTGATGCATTATGATGTGTTGATTGTGGGTGCTGGGCCATCGGGCTTGGCAGCAGCAATCAAACTGAAACAGTTGGCTCATGAACAGGGTAAAGAAGTCAGCGTCTGCGTGTTGGAAAAGGCTGCAGAGGTTGGTGCACATATTTTATCTGGTGCCGTCATTGACCCAATTGCACTGAATGAACTGATGCCAGATTGGCAAGAGAAAGGTGCGCCACTCAAAACGAATGTTACTCAAGACGAGTTCTTCATCATGGGACGAACGAAGTCTTGGGTAATCCCACATTGGTTGATGCCGCCTTTGATGAACAATCAAGGTAACTATATTGCCAGTCTAGGTGACACTTGTCGTTGGTTGAGTGAGCAGGCAGAGGCACTTGGTGTCGAGATTTACGCAGGATTCTCAGCACAAGAGATGCTCTACGATGATCGCCAGCAAGTGGTGGGTGTCATTACGGGTGATATGGGGCGAGATGCTGAAGGTGCAGAGACTGCACAGTTTGTACAAGGAATCGAGATTAGAGCACACTACACACTGGTGGCAGAAGGTGCGCGTGGCTCATTAACGCGTGCGCTAGAAAGTAAGTATGGGTTGCGTCGAGCGTCCTCTCCTCAGAAATATGGTTTAGGTTTCAAAGAAATTTGGCGCGTACCAGCAGAACAACATCAAGCAGGATTAGTGCAGCATAGTTTAGGATGGCCATTAAATGCAGATACGGGTGGCGGTTCTTTTGTGTACCATTATGGCGAACAGTTAGTATCTATCGGATTTGTGGTACATCTAGATTATGCGAATCCACATCTTTCTCCTTTTGATGAATTTCAGCGTTTTAAGACGCATCCACAGATAAAAGCTTTGTTAAAAGGCGCTAAGCGACTGAGTTATGGTGCGCGAGCCATCACTGAGGGGGGATTGCAGTCCTTGCCGGAATTAGTGTTTCCTGGCGGTGCGCTGATAGGCTGTAGTGCGGGAATGGTGAACGTGCCCCGCATTAAAGGTAGTCATCATGCGATGAAATCCGGCATGCTGGCAGCAGAAGCTGTGTTTCGTGCGCTTATTTCGGCTGAACAATACGATAATGGATTGCTCCAAGACTATCCGAACGCATTGAAAAACTCTTGGGTCTGGCATGACCTAGATGCTGTGCGCAATGTAAAACCCATGTTATCAAGATTTGGTAGCTGGGGTGGGATGTTGCTGGGTGGTATGGAGATGTGGCTGAGTGCTTTTAATGTTCGACTACCGTGGACTTTACAGCATAAGCAGGCTGATCACGAGTGCACAAAACCTGCATCAGTAATGTCGATGATTGATTATCCTAAGCCAGATGGCATTTATAGTTTTGATCGATTAAGCTCAATCAGCTTAAGCAATATTGCGCATGATGCAAATCAACCTTGCCATTTAACACTGAGAGACCAACATGTGCCTATCAGCATTAATCTGGCAAATTATGACGCACCAGAGCAGCGCTATTGTCCGGCAGGCGTGTACGAAATTATCAAGCAGCAGGATGCCAGCTATTTACAAATTAACGCCCAAAACTGCATTCATTGCAAAACATGCGATATTAAAGACCCTACCCAGAATATTGTATGGATTCCGCCAGAGGGCGGAAGTGGCCCCACTTACATTGGTATGTAGCTTATGTTGCCGTTCACGCAGATGGTGAGTGTCAAAACTTGCTTGATAGCTTAGGCCTATAAGTAGTTTGTATCGATGATAAAAAGTTAAAAGCCACTGTACCAAACCAGTACAGTGGCTTTGATCACAGATTAATCACTGTGTTAAACAAGTCACTAAGCAATATCAAATCGGTCAAGATTCATCACTTTGTTCCATGCCCGTACAAAGTCACGAATAAACATTGGCTGAGCATCATTTGCCGCATAAACCTCTGCGATGGCTCTGAGCTGTGAGTTTGAACCAAACACTAAATCGACGACTGTTCCTGTCCATTGTTGCGCATTGGTCACTCTGTCACGGCCTTCCAGTACATTCGGTGTTGTACTTGATGGCTGCCATTTTGTCCGCATGTCCAAAAGATTCACAAAGAAATCATTCGTGAGTGTTTCTGGCCTGTTAGTGAATACACCATGTTTAGATTTTGCATGGTTTGCATTCAGCACACGCAAGCCACCAATGAGCACAGTCATTTCAGGCGCAGTCAATTGTAGCAATTGAGCTTTATCTAATAACAACTCTGCCGGCGCTTGCTGCACGCCATGTTTAATGTAGTTACGGAAACCATCGGCAACAGGTTCTAATACCGCAAATGATTCAACATCGGTTTGTGCTTGGCTTGCATCGGTGCGGCCCGGTGTAAATGGTACTTGCACGTCTTGTCCAACCTTTTTCGCCGCTGCCTCAATCGCTGCACCGCCACCAAGTACGATTAAATCAGCCATAGAGACTTTTTTGCCACCGCCACTTGCATGGTTAAACTCGCGTTGAATTTCCTCTAATTTCTGAAGCACTATGGCAAGTTCTGCTGGTTGATTCACCTCCCAATCTTTTTGTGGCGCAAGGCGGATACGTCCGCCATTAGCACCACCGCGCTTATCTGAGCCACGGAATGTAGAAGCGGAAGCCCAAGCAGTAGAGACCAATTGAGACACAGTTAAGCCAGAAGCCAAGATTTTTGCTTTTAGGTCAGCGATGTCTTGCGCATTGATTAACGGATGATCAACGGCGGGTACCGGGTCTTGCCAAATCAGTGTTTCTTTTGGTACCAACGGGCCTAGATAGCGCGATACAGGTCCCATATCACGATGCGTCAATTTAAACCAAGCTCTAGCAAATGCATCAGCAAATGCTTGCGGATTCTCTAAGAAGCGACGAGATATCTTCTCGTAAACAGGGTCCATCCTCATCGCCATATCTGCTGTCGTCATGATAGGAGCGTGACGTTTGGCAGGGTCGTGAGCATCTGGCACAGTGCCACTTGCAGAAGCCTCTTTTGGTGTCCATTGATGCGCGCCAGCAGGGCTCTTAGTGAGTACCCATTCGTAACCGAACAGATTTTCGAAATAATTGTTATCCCACTGGATTGGATTTGTGGTCCATGCACCTTCAATACCGCTGGTGATGGTATGCACACCTTTGCCACTACCAAAACTGTTTTTCCAGCCAAAACCTTGCTCTTCGATACCAGCCGCCTCTGGTTCGCGACCTACATGGCTTGCATCACCTGCGCCGTGGCATTTACCAAAAGTGTGACCGCCAGCCACCAATGCAACCGTTTCCTCATCATTCATTGCCATGCGTGCAAAGGTTTCACGAATATCACGTGCGGAAGCGATGGGGTCTGGATGACCATTAGGGCCTTCTGGGTTCACGTAAATAAGCCCCATTTGTACTGCACCTAATGGGTTATCCAATTGTCTGTCCCCATGATAACGCTCATCGCCTAACCATGTGGTTTCCGGACCCCAGTAAATGTCTTCTTCTGGCTCCCAGATGTCTGCACGACCGCCGGCAAAACCAAAGGTTTTCAGTCCCATAGAGTCCAAGGCCACATTGCCAGCAAGAATCATTAAATCTGCCCAAGAAAGTTTATGGCCATATTTCTGTTTGATAGGCCAAAGCAAACGGCGCGCTTTATCAAGATTACCGTTGTCTGGCCAGCTGTTTAGTGGCGCAAATCGTTGTGCGCCTGAGCCTGCACCACCACGTCCATCATGAATACGGTAAGTGCCCGCGCCATGCCATGCCATGCGGATAAAGAACGGGCCATAATGCCCGTAATCAGCAGGCCACCATTCCTGAGAATCTGTCATCAGTGCGTGAAGATCTTGGATGACAGCATCCAAATCTAAGCTTTTGAATGCTTCTGCGTAATTGTATCCCTGACCCATCGGGTCTGATTTGGAAGAGTGCTGATGTAATATTTTTAGATTCAGTTGTTCTGGCCACCAGTCCTTATTGCCAGCACCGCCGGCAACGGTTGGTTTAAGCGTACTGCCCGAAAATGGGCATTTTGATTCAGCTGTCATCGTGTTCTCCTTAATTTTTTAATCTTTTTTAGACCTATTTCTATCTCTAGTCTCAATTAACACGGCATGAATATGAAGTTTGCATGCATCAGTATTAATTGGGCATCACTATTGCCCGCTATTGGCTCAATGCATATTGCGCAAATAATTCAATAAAAATTTCTTGCAACTCGTATAAATAGTTTTTCATGACGGTCTCCATTCAGATTGCTACTTCAGAATATTGGAAAAACAATTTAGTGTAGCAAGTGAAGCCAGTTTATAGGCTGAGTATTGATTTGTATAATTGAATGTTCAAAATTTATTGATATGTTAAACTTATCATTAACCAACGATAATGATGAGAACTTCATGACCCTAAGTGAATTGCGTTTTGTAATAGCCGTCGCAAAAGAGCGTAACTTCAGACGCGCATCTGAGAAGTGTTATGTGAGCCAGCCCGCATTGAGCTTAGCGATTAAAAAGCTAGAAGATGACTTGGGTGTCAAAATATTCGAGCGTAGCAAAACCGACATTAATCCAACGCCCATTGGCGAAAAAATTATTGAGCAGGCAATCAAAGCAATCGAAGAAGTGAATTACATTCGAGAAATAGCCAAGCAGGGCAATAATCAGCTCAGTGGTTCATTCCGTCTTGGCTTGATTTATTCAGTGGGCCCTTATTTGCTTCCAGAAATTATCCCTATTTTGCGCCAGACTGCGCCAGACATGCCACTGGATATTGAAGAAAACCTTACAGCCCAGTTAGAAGCACAACTCAAAACAGGTGTGATAGACGCCGCGGTAGTCGCGTTGCCTTTTGATGTACCGGGTATCAACACAATGCCGCTATACGATGAAAAATACTTAGTGATGGTGCCTGCCGATCACCCGTGGGCGAACCGCAGCGCTGTTAGTGCAGATGAGCTAGCTGATGAAAATGTTTTACTGCTAAACAGTGGGCACTGTTATAGCCACCAAGTCCTACAAGCTTGTCCTGACTTATCTAGAAAAGGGCAGGTCTTGCAGGGAAACTCACTGGAAACAATCCGCAATATGGTCGCCTCAAATTTAGGCATTACAGTATTGCCATGTAGCGCGGCTACTGAGCGATATCTAAATCCATTAGTCAGAGTGATTCCATTCTCTGAACCTGTCCCTGTCCGTAGAGTCGCACTTGCATGGCGTAAAAGCTATGCAAGAGACCTTGCGGTGAAGTGTGTCGC
>CAZZDN010000062.1:0-9682 GCA_964652655.1 uncultured Methylotenera sp. | reverse complement strand
TGGCACTTTAACCCAGATCAAATGATTGACCCATATGTTGGTGCTGGTATCAACTACACAAATATGTTGGATCGTAACTTAAGAATTGGTAGCGGTAATTTAGCTGGTTCTAAAATCAAGATTGACAGCGATAGCTGGGGTTATGCGTTACAAGCAGGTGTTGATGTTAACTTGAAAGACGGCTGGTTAATTAATGCAGACGTTAAATATGTAAAAATTGATACGGATGTAGAGTTGAGAAACCCACTTGCAAGCAATAGATGGACAAAAATTGACTCATTAGATATCAATCCATGGGTTCTAGGTATCGGTATCGGTAAAAAATTCTAATTGTTCAAATAGACACATTTTAAAAAGAGCAACAATTTAGAAAAAAAGTTTTAAGTCTCCACATTTGCCCCTGTTATCCTAGTAGCAGGGGTTTTTTTTATTCAAAATTTGAGAGTTGTAGCAACTATTTAATCATTTGTTGTAGCGTGTTGCCAGCCCATACGTCAATAAGTCACTGATACAAAGTTAAAGAAATCGATTGAGATGATGATAGGCCAGTATATCAAGTTTGAACCGTTGATATTAAAGTGTAGGTGAGCTACTCGTTAAGTGGCAAACATAAAAAAGCCTGACTTCATTTATAGTCAGGCTTTTTGTTTTAAATGTTTGTGTTTTGACTAGATGATTTTTGAAAAACGCGCGCGGTTGCGGTCGGTTTGTAGATATCGATCAAAGATCATGCCTACTGCGCGTACGAAGAACCAGCCAAAATCAGTCACTTGTAGTCCTGATTTTTCTAAAACCACCATGCCGGTTTTTTCTAGCTCTTGGAGCTGTGTTAGCTCGCTGGCAAAGTATTCTTTAAAGTTAATCATATAAGCAAGCTCAATAGACTCATATTGCAACTCGCCTTGGCACATGATGGCCATAATCACCGCGCGGCGGACCAAATCATCGCGCGTCAATGCGAGGCCACGCACAATCGGGAATCTGCCTTGATTAAGAAAGTCGTAGTATTCTTCTAATGTCTTTGCATTTTGGCTATAGGTTGCACCTACGCGGCCGATTGCAGATACGCCTAGGCTAATTAAATCACAATCTGGTTGTGTGCTATAGCCTTGGAAGTTACGGTGTAAGCGTCCTTGGCGTTTTGCAATGGCTAATGCATCTGTTGGCAGTGCAAAATGATCCATACCCACATACACATAACCAGCGTTAAGAAATGTGGAAATTGCGTTTGATAACATTGCTATTTTTGCGGAAGCTGCCGGTAGTTCGTAGCTATCAATTCTGCGTTGCGGCTTGAAGCGTTCTGGCAGATGTGCGTATGCATATAACGCGATGCGCTCTGGCCGAAGTTCTACAATTTGCGCTAAGGTTGTTGAGAAAGATTCTGGCGTCTGTTTTGGTAAGCCATAAATTAAATCAACGTTGACAGAGTCAAATTTAAAGCGCCTTGCGGCTTCAACCAGTGAAAATACTTGCTCTGCTGGCTGGATACGATGGACAGCTTTTTGCACATCCGGATCAAAGTCTTGAACGCCAAAACTGAGCCGATTGAAACCTAATGATGCTAAATGTTCCAGACGTTCTGCGTTTACAGTACGTGGGTCAACCTCTATGGAGTATTCTCCATTCGGTGCGAGCACAAAGCTACGACGTATCATCGCCATTAGCTCGCGGAGTTCTTCATCGCTAAAGAAAGTGGGAGAGCCGCCACCTAAATGCAATTGTGAGATGGTTTGACCAGTGCCCATATGCTCAATATGTAAATCAATCTCACGGCTCAGGTATTTTAAGTATTCTGCGCTACGTTCATGATGCTTAGTAACAATTTTGTTGCAGGCGCAAAAGAAGCAAAGTGACTCACAAAACGGAATATGCACATAGATAGAAAGAGGCAGTGTTAAGCCTCCGATACGACGTTGTGCCAGTGTCTGTTTGTAAGACTCTTCTGTAAAAGCCTCGACAAAGCGATCTGCTGTTGGATAGGAAGTGTATCTGGGACCTGAAACATCAAATTTTTGTAAGGTTTCTGGTGTTAATGTCGGCACAATATCATTTGCCTCAACCTTTGCTTTTGCAGGTTGATTGCTAGGAAAGTGGATTGTATTGTTAGCAACCATGATGCTGACTCCTAAACCCTTGGGTTTACTCTGTAAATATAAAGTGCACTAAATATTTAAGTGCACTCAATATAAAATGCACTTCGCACGATAGGATTTAATCAAACCCTTTAACTGCGTCTTGTTGCAGTTTGCCTTTTGCGCGTGCATTCTTTTGATGATGACAATTTAAATATTTATAGGGAAAACTGCAGGCTACACTTTGCCATTACTTCAATCAAAACCCTTTGACGCATATCAAATGATAATGATGAAGCAATGATTATTTAATTCACTAGCGGCAAACTGCTGAAAGCGGTATGCTTAATGAAATCGTACTAATGGGCACATTATGCAACCTGTTTTAAATCTAGATACCATTAAAGTTGCTTGTTCAAACTGCAATCTTCGCGAACTCTGTATGCCAGTCGGCTTTAATGTCGATGAAATGAAAAGACTGGATGAAGTGGTAGAAAAGCGTCGCCGAGTTAAACAAGGTGAGTTGTTATTCAATAGTGGTGATACTTTTACATCGTTATATGCAATACGAACTGGTTTTTTTAAAACCTGTGTTACTAGCGAGGATGGTCGCGAGCAAGTGACAGGTTTCCAAATGGCTGGTGAAATTATTGGTATGGATGGCATTGTCAGCGATCGCCATAATTGTAATGCTGTTGCATTAGAAGATGCAGAGGTTTGCGTCATGCCATTTGCGACAGTTGAGGATTTGTCGCGCGAGCTACCTGCTTTGCAACGGCATGTGCATAAAATCATGAGCCGAGAAATCGTACGCGAGAATAGCGTGATGATGCTATTAGGCAATATGCGTGCAGAAGAGCGTTTAGCGGCCTTTTTACTGAACCTGATACAGCGATTACATGCTAGAGGCTTATCTCAATCAGAGTTGGTGTTGCGGATGACGCGTGAAGAAATCGGCAGCTATCTTGGACTTAAGCTAGAAACAGTGAGTCGTGCTTTTTCTAAATTCAGCGAAGAAGGCATTATTGAAGTAAAACAGCGTTACGTCAAAATACTGGCACCAGACGAGTTGAAGAAAATTTTCAATCCGCAAACCTACTTTTAGTTGCAAGGCTTGATGCTTCAGTTGAATTTGTAGTATTAAAATGGCTGCGTTAGGCATCTTTTAATGAAGTTTTCATCGCCATTTTCTATTTAAAAGTAATGATTTCTGCATGACCACTACCGATCATCATCTCACCACCACAGACCATAATCGCGATGTGGTTGGTCTTAAATATGTTTACCCAGTGATTTCGCGCCGTGCTGGTGGCGTATCAGTCGGTATCAACCTGAATGTTAATAATGCTTGTAACTGGCGTTGTATCTATTGCAATGTTCCTAACCTCACACGTGGGTCTCCACCACCAATTGAGTTAAGTGTATTGGAGCGTGAGTTGCGCGGGTTTTTGGATGATTTATTGCATGGTGACTTCATGCAGCGCTATGTGAATGAGGCGGATCGTCAGCTTCAGGACATTGCATTCTCTGGTAATGGCGAGCCTACCAGTGCTAAAGAGTTTCCGCAGGTGCTGGTTTTAGTAGAGCAGGTGTTGCGTGATTTTGATTTGCTTGGAAAAATCAAAGTACGGTTAATCACCAATGGTAGTTTGATGGATAAGCCCTCCGTATTGGAGAGTATGAAGCATTTGGCAAGACTGAACGGAGAGGTTTGGTTTAAAGTGGATGGTGGCTCTAAAGTCGCCATTGCACGCGTGAATGACGTGACGCTGAATCCTGAAAGTCACTTGCAACGTTTGAGGCAGTGCTCGATGGTTTGCCCAACTTTCGTTCAAACCTGCATGTTTGGTTTGGATGGTTCACCTCCTTCAGAGTTAGAGATCAGTGACTATCTGACATTAGTGGAACAGGCGAAAGATGTTATTAAGGGTGTACATCTTTATGGTTTAGCCCGTCGTTCTGAGCAAGTGGAAGTTGAGCGCTTGTCTCGCTTGCCTGCAGCGTGGTTAGAGGCAATCGCGCAACGAATAAGAGCCCACGGTATCACGGTGCATGTGAGCCCTTGATTGACGGATGTGTTTTAATCATATTCTGATTGCCAATTGTTAGATTGGTTGATAGTGATTATCTTTTGAGAAGTTAGCGAGTAAAAATGCGCGTTGCAGTCTTTAGTACAAAATCTTATGACAAAGCTTATCTTGATGCCGCTAATGCAGGTCAGCATCAACTGGTTTATTTAGAGCCCAGGCTAGATTCAACAACAGTGTTTGCTGCTGAAGGAGCACAGGCGGTCTGCGTATTTGTGAATGATGTGCTAGATGCTGAAGTGATTGCCATGCTTGCGAAATTGAATGTGCAATTAATCACTTTGCGCTGTGCAGGGTTTAATCATGTTGATCTAGAAGCTGCAAAATTTTATGGTATTACGGTAGCGCGGGTGCCTGAGTATTCGCCACACTCTGTGGCTGAGCATGCTGTGGCATTAATGCTGACGCTGAACCGTAAAATTCATCGTGCCAGTGCTCGCGTACGCGAAGCTAATTTTTCATTAGATGGGCTACTCGGTTTTGATATGCACGGTAAAACTGTTGGGGTGGTTGGAACAGGCAAAATTGGTCAGTGTGTAGCAAAAATTATGGCTGGTTTTGGATGCAAAGTGTTGGCATTTGACCCTTATCCTAATCAACAATGTATCGATGCTGGGGCATCTTATGTCACGCTGGAAACATTGCTCAGTAGTAGCGATATCGTGAGTTTGCACTGTCCGCTTACGCCAGAAACGCACCACCTGATTGATGAAAAAGCCATTAAGCGCATGCGGCCTGGTGTGATGCTCATTAATATCAGTCGAGGTGCCGTGATTGATACTCGTGCGATTATTAGAGGGTTGAAGTCAGGGGTTATTGGTAGCTTAGGGTTGGATGTCTATGAAGAGGAAGAAAATCTTTTCTTTAGAGATTTATCTGGTACCGTGATTCATGACGATGTATTTGCACGGTTATTAACATTCCCCAATGTGGTGATTACTGGGCATCAGGCATTTTTTACCGATGAAGCACTATCTGAGATATCCAAAAGAACAATCGCTAATATTTCCGCATTTGAGCATACAGGGCGAGCAGAACACCCCGTATCAGTAGAACGTATTGTCTAGCCTAAAGCGGCTTTAGCACCGACAGAGCCTAACGGCTAAAATGATAGTTGACTGAAGCAATAGGATAATTTGGCAGTCCTTGTTTTCAAATCGTAGTTTTCATATCCTGGTTTTCTAATTGTAGTTTGCTCATTTGTGCTTTCTCATCTGTTTGAGTCATCAATATTGCTTGATATCGACATGATGTCTACACGTTTAAAGCATTTACTGGTTTTCTTAATGTTATTAATGTCTGGGCAGGCTATCTTCAGGGCATTGCCAAGATTGAAGGTTAACTATTCTGCTAAGTCATTAGTTTTAAGGTTGGCTAGGCTTGATGCCAGTCGCCGCATGGTTACGACCTTGAATGGCAGGGACTAAACCATCGTGCCTGCCCTCTAAAGTCTTGTTGATTTCAATCCCTTTGCGGTAGTAGTCTGCATCGACTACTGGGTCTGGGACTTTCACAGCAAAGTAGAGCGTGATAAACGATGCGCATACCACCACTAGCGGGCCGCCTACTACTAGCCACATGTGGCCGTAATGCCACCATGCTTTTGATGTCACTTCTGTTGTTAAGTCATGATTATTTAGTGTGTTCATATTTGCCTCTGATTAATACAGATGATATTGAGCTAGCTAACATTTTTTGGTATTGCGTACTATTAGCGCATTTGCTTTGTAACAAATGCTTTATTACCTGTCCTTTACTACCTGGGTACTAATACTAACTAGGCACTAATACTACCTAGGTACTAAGAATATTGACTCCTCAGTCACGACAGCACCACTTTCGGTGGCTTTTATTTCAAAGGTTACAGTATGCGATCCAGATTTCATTGAGCCATCTGGAATCTGCAATCTAACAGGTACGCCGCGTGATTCAGCAGGATTAACCAATACAGACTGATTGGCATCAAGCACATCAGATTGAATGCCCAATTGCGGAAGTCCAGTTGCCTTTAATTGGTAATGCTGTGCTGATTCGGTTGCGTTCATAATTTGCAAGCGATACACATTCTCTAACATACCACCCTCAGCTAAGCGAGCCATCACGCCACGGTCACGAATCACATCGACTTTAAATGGAGCGCGTAGCCATAAACTTGTTAATAAAGTGATAATCAGCAGAATTAATATCGCGGCATAGATAATGACGCGTGGGCGTAAGATACGTTTAAGCATCTGTGCATGTGACCAACCGTTTGTCATTGCCGTCTGGGTTGAATATTTCACTAATCCACGCGCATAGCCCATTTTATCCATCACTGTGTCGCATACATCCGCACATGCACCGCAGCCGATGCATTCATATTGCAGACCTTTGCGGATATCAATCCCGGTTGGGCAGACTTGCACGCACATGCTGCAATCAATACATGCGCCTAAGTTTTGGTTGGTTAAATCAGCTTTGCGTGAGCGGCTACCACGTGGTTCACCACGGGCGCTATCGTAGGTGACGATTAATGTATCATCGTCGAACATCGCACTTTGGAAGCGTGCGTAGGGACACATGTATTTGCACACTTGTTCGCGCATGAATCCGGCATTGCCATAGGTTGCAAATCCGTAAAATAAGACCCAGAATGTTTCCCAAGGGCCTAAGCTCATGCCTGCTACGGCAGCACTTAACTCACGAATAGGGGTGAAGTAGCCTACAAAGGTAAAGCCGGTCCAGAGTGCAAACGCAATCCATACAAAATGCTTAGTGCCTTTCTTCATTAGTTTTTTGCTAGACAATCCGGCGTTGTCTAATTTCATACGGGCTGCGCGGTCACCTTCAATTTTGGCTTCAATCCAAAGAAATATTTCGGTGTAAACAGTTTGTGGGCAGGTATAGCCACACCATAAGCGGCCAGCAATTGCCGTGAATAAAAATAAGGATAGGGCAGAGATAATCAGGATTGCAGTGAGATAAATTAAATCCTGTGGGTACAACACTAGGTTGAAGATATAAAAGCGTTTTGCTTCTAGATCAAATAGTAAAGCTTGGCGACTACCCCATTCAAGCCAGGGTACGCCGTAAAAGAAAATCTGCGTGAGCCATATCATGACCCAGCGCCATTTAGTAAAGAACCCAAAGGTGCTGCGCGGGTATATCTTTTCCGCGGCAGCATACAGATTAATTACAGCTGCTTCAGTTGGAGCATTAGAAGTGCTAACTGAGTCCTTTGGGTGCTTTATGTTTTTCATATGGTTTGATAATACACTTATTGTTGGTTAGCGTTGTTTGATAGGCTCCAAACGTAAGCCGTCAACACATGAATTTGCTCAGGTGAGAACTTAGCTGACTGCGCCGGCATTTGGTTAGTTACGCCAAGATTAATACGTTTAATCACAGCTTCCTCACCAGCACCATGCAACCAAATGTTATCGGTTAAGTTAAGTGCACCAACAGCTTGGTTGCCTTTGCCATCTGTGCCGTGACAAGCTGCACACACTGCAAATTTTTCTTTACCTAATGCGGCACGGGCACTGTCGTGTTGGCTATTAGATAAGCTAAGCACGTAGTTTGCCAGATTTTTAACATCCTCTTCAGTACCTACAGCTGCTGCCATTGGAGGCATCATACCGATACGGCCGTTAGTGATGGTTTCTGCGATTTTCTCAGCACTGCCACCATGAATCCAGTCGTTATCAGTCAAGTTAGGAAAGCCCTTACTACCATGTGCGTCAGAACCGTGGCAAAGTGCGCAGTTGTTCATAAACAAACGCTCGCCGATGGCTTGTGCTTCTTTATTTGTGGCAAGATCTTCGACAGACATCGCTGCAAATTTTGCATAAATCGGTGCTACTTTTGCATTTGCAGTCGCCATTTCTTGCTCATACTGACCGACTTGTGACCAGCCTAATTTGCCTGTGTAAGCGCCTAGTGCTGGATACGCTAGGAAATAGAACAATGAAAACACGATGGTGATAATAAACATCCAAACCCACCAACGTGGTAAAGGGTTGTTCATTTCACGTAAGTTTTCATCCCAAACATGGCCGTTGGTATTGTCACCATTTGGACTGCTCGCTTTAATTTTGCTGGTCATCCATAGTAACAATGCACAACCAATTACGCCGGCCAAAGATATCACCGTAATGAATATTGGCCAAAAACTACTGGTAAAGTCGCTCATTTTGTTTTCCTCTAAACTTCTAACAGCGAAGTTATAAAAAGTGTTTTATTTAGTCTTTTAAACTTTAGTCCTGTGTAAAGGGCAGGTTGGCTGCCTCTTTAAACTCTGATGTATTGCGGCGACGCCAAGCCCAAACCATGATGCCTAAGAAAACGGCAAAACTGGCAATCGTAGCAACAATCCTTAGCGTGTTGATATCCATGGTTGTGCTCCTCAATTATTTAAGGTGGGTACCTAATACTTGTAAATAAGCAATCACAGCATCTAATTCAGATACATCTTTCACTTCGTCTGCCGCTGCTGCAATTTGCGCATCTGAGTACGGAACACCCACAGCACGCAATGCACGCATGTTTGGCGCTAATGAGGCTGCATCGACTTTGTTTGTTTCTAACCAAGGGTAAGCTGGCATGATAGATTCAGGCACAAGGTCACGAGGGTTAATCAAGTGGATGCGTTGCCATTCGTTGCTATATTTACCGCCAACACGGTGCAGATCCGGACCTGTACGTTTACTACCCCATTGGAATGGGTGGTCGTAAACAAACTCACCAGCGACTGAATAGTGGCCATAACGCAAGGTTTCAGCGCGGAACGGACGAATCATTTGTGAGTGGCAGTTGTAGCAGCCTTCACGAATGTAAATGTCTCTACCAGCTAATTGCGTTGCAGTGTAGGGCTCTAGACCCTTAATTGGCTCAGTGGTTGATTTTTGGTAGAACAAAGGAACGATTTCTACCAAGCCGCCAAATGCAACCACGACCAGTATCAGCACAATCATCAGAAAGTTGCTGGTTTCAATTTTTTCGTGGCTGAAGCCAGTGTTTTTATCTTGATTTGACATGATTGTTTTCCTTAAGCGTGAGCGGCAACAGGTGGAATGTTAGCTGTAGCTGCTTTACCACTGGTTGCTGTTTTAATAACGTTCCACAACATGATAGTCATGCCGCTTAGATAGAGCAGGCCGCCTAACATACGAATGATGTAGTAAGGTTGTTTTGCTTTCACGGATTCAACAAAGGTGTATGTCAATGTGCCATCAGTATTGATAGCGCGCCACATTAAACCTTCCATCACGCCAGAAATCCAAAGTGCTGCGATGTACAGTACGATACCGACAGTCGCTAACCAGAAGTGCAATTCAATGGCTTTGATGCTATGCATTTGTTTTTGACCAAATAGGCGTGGCACCATGTAGTAGATCGCGCCCATTGAGACTAAGCCAACCCAGCCTAAAGCACCTGAGTGCACGTGACCAACAGTCCAGTCTGTGTAGTGTGAAAGTGAGTTAACTGTTTTAATTGCCATCATTGGGCCTTCAAACGTACTCATGCCGTAGAAAGACAATG
>CAZZDN010000061.1:0-10059 GCA_964652655.1 uncultured Methylotenera sp. | reverse complement strand
AAGTCATTGTGACAACAGTGTTCATTGCAATTTGCATGGTTAAATCCTCTAGCTTGGTTTTGTAAATAATGTTGAAATTTTAATCTAAATTTGTGAAGTTACTTAAATTTAGGTGATATTTATTTTGTATCTATCGGTGAAACATGGTTGGATAAAACCTGATTATTTTTCAGGTATTTAGCGATGAAACTATCAAGTGCTGAAGCAAAAGCTTGCCGGTCACCTTGGTTGAAAGCAGATTGCCCACTTATTTCTACGCCATTGCTACGCAACTCTTCCATTAAGTTGCGCATGCTGAGGCGCTCTTTAATGTTCGCCTCAGTATAGAGCTCACCGCGTGGGTTCAGTGCAACGGCCCCTTTCTCTACCACCTGTGCTGCAAGTGGAATATCCGCAGTAATGACTAAGTCACCTGCCGCTAATGCAAGCACAATATGATTGTCAGCAACATCAAAGCCGCTAGCAACCTGCACCGTTTTAATATATGCAGAAGGTGGTGTACGCAAAAACTGATTCGCCACCAGCGTGGTCGTAATTTTGGTGCGCTCAGCGGCCCTGAATAAAATCTCTTTGATTACCACTGGGCACGCGTCTGCATCTACCCATATTTTCATAGTAAATACATGATGTGATTAACGGTCTCTACTGCCAGTTCTGGACTGCTGACTGGTGTTGCCACGATTTTGATGCCCACGCGCAACATTTCCACGACTGCTGCTACCGCGATTAGCACTTCTGCTGTCATGGCTTCGATAATCGTGACCGCGCTGGTTGTTGTGATTAACTTGTGGCGCAAACAAAGGCGTTTGCGACATAGCCTGGTGTCTCGCTGCCTCAGACATAGGTTTTTGAGCACGTGGTTGCTCTGTTTGAGAGCGTTTAGTGGGTTGACCTGCTGCATTACTTTTTTGTGGACGAGCTTCTTTCGTGTTGTCCTTTTTGCCAGCGTCCTGAGGTTTGCGACGTTGTCCTTGTTGTGGCCGCGGTGGACGTGGCGCTTCTGGCTCAGGGTTTGCCGCAGGGGTAAATCCTTCAACAGGTACCCTTGGAATTTCGCGTTTAATCAACTTCTCAATGTCTTTTAATAGTTTGATTTCTTCTCTATCTACGAGAGAAACCGCCGCACCAGAACTGCCTGCACGACCAGTACGGCCAATTCGGTGAACATAGTCTTCTGGTACATTCGGTAGTTCAAAGTTGACCACTTGTGGTAGTTGGTCAATATCTAAGCCGCGTGCTGCAATATCGGTGGCTACCAATACGCGCATGGTGCCATCTTTAAATTGTGCCAATGCCTTAGTGCGTGCACCTTGGCTCTTATTGCCATGAATCGCCGCCGCTTGTATGTCGTCTTTAATCAGTTTTTCAGCTAGGCGATTAGCGCCGTGTTTTGTGCGCGTAAAGACTAGTACCTGTTGCCAGTCATGGTGCTTAATTAGGTGCGCCACCAACTCGCGCTTGTGCGCTTGCGGTACCATATGCACCGTTTGTTCTACCAGCTCGGATGCAGTATTGCGGCGTGCCACTTCAACAAAGCCTGGGTTATGCAATAGGCCATCTGCCAAGGCTTTGATTTCTTCTGAAAAAGTGGCCGAGAACAATAGGTTCTGGCGTTGCTTAGGTAGCATCGCTAGGACTTTTTTAATGTCCCGAATAAAGCCCATGTCCAGCATACGATCAGCTTCATCTAGGACTAAAATTTCAATGCCAGATAGATCCACATTTTTTTGGTTAGCGTGATCCAGTAGTCGGCCAGGCGTTGCGACTAAAATATCAAGCGGCTTTTTCAGGCGCGCAATTTGAGGGTTTGCATTTACGCCACCAAAAATCACCGTTGACGTCAGTGGTAAATACTTGCCATATGTTTTCACTGACTCTTCAATTTGTGCAGCAAGTTCACGCGTAGGTGTCAGCATTAAACAGCGTGGGCGATTTTTAGTTGTTTCAGCCAATGGCTTTTGGCTTAGTAGATGCAAAATAGGCAGGGTGAAGCCTGCAGTTTTGCCAGTGCCCGTTTGTGCACCAGCCAATAAATCGCCACCTGATAATACAAGTGGAATCGCATTCGCTTGAATCGGGGTTGGTGCGGTATAACCCGCATCTTTAATCGCGCGTAATATAGGCTCAGATAAACCTAACGCATCAAAGTTAAGTGTGTTTGTTGTTTCAATACTCAAAGTAACAGCTCCAGCTTGGAAATTTAACGAAGTTCTGTGTGGGTGTTTGAACGATTGAGTGGCGCTTGGCAAGGTAAAAACGCATGATAGAAGCGTTTTTATTGACTATGTAATGATTGCGCAATGCTACTTATTTGTTCGCTGACTTCTCAGTGCTTCTATCGCCAACCTATCACTATCTAAAGCAACACCAATCGAGGCAGGCAACAATAATCATCATTTATTTGTGTGAATTATAAAGATGAGAGATAAAAGACCGCTACGCTGATTGGTTGCGTAGGGTATTAGAATTAATAGGATTATACGGTAGATTTAAATTAAAGCCAGATAAATAGCATCTAGCCTTCAGTTGCTATTTTAGCTTCGTCGTGAGCCATCTGCTCTCGGTTTAGTATCGACCGGCCTAGTATTGGCATCGTTTAGTGTTTGCCTGACTCGTGACCGTGTTCTCGGTCTAGTATGCTGTAATAATTTGAAGGTTCAAGCACCGTCGGAATCGGATCCTCATCAGTGTTTGGATGGTCTTTGCTAAAATGCAAACCTCGGCTTTCTTTGCGCTCGATGGCGCTTCTGACAATCAGTTCTGCCACTTGTAGCAGGTTTCTTAGCTCGATCAGGTCATTGCTGATTTTGAAGTTGCTGTAGAACTCATGCACTTCATCGCGCAACATATGGATGCGATGCAAGGCTCGGCTTAGGCGTTTATCAGTGCGTACGATGCCGACGTAATTCCACATGAAGCGGCGTAGTTCATCCCATGTGTGGGTAATCAGCACTTCTTCATCAGCATCAGTTACCCGGCTTTCATCCCAATACGGTAGCTTCGTCATTGCGCGCTCGGGTTGATGAATAATGTCTTCTGCTGCCGCCTTGCCAAACACTAAACACTCTAATAATGAGTTGCTGGCTAAACGATTGGCACCATGCAAACCAGTGCACGAGGTTTCGCCAATTGCATAGAGGTCTTTCACGTCGGTTTGACCCTTATCATCTGTCATCACGCCGCCACAGGTATAGTGTGCAGCTGGCACTACTGGAATTGGGGTCTTGCTTATATCAATCCCCAATTCTAAACAGCGTTTATAAATGTTAGGAAAGTGCTCTTGAATAAATGTTAGGGGTTTGTGCGAAATGTCCAGATATACACAATCCAGACCACGCTTCTTCATCTCAAAGTCGATAGCGCGCGCTACGATGTCCCGCGGCGCCAATTCTGCACGTTTGTCGTGCTCTGGCATGAATCGAGTGCCATCTGGCAGCTTTAATAAGCCACCTTCACCTCTAACGACTTCAGAGATTAAAAAAGATTTGGCATGTGGGTGAAATAAGCAAGTTGGGTGAAATTGAATGAACTCCATGTTGGCAACCCGGCAACCAGCACGCCATGCCATGGCAATTCCATCCCCAGTGCTAACATCCGGGTTGGTGGTGTACAGGTAAACTTTGCCAGCACCGCCAGTGGCTAATACAGTACTCTGTGCGCCAATGGTCATTACTTTACCGGTGCTATTATCCAGGACGTAGGCACCTAGGCATGCGTTATCATCGCTAATTTTAGCGTTGAGATTTTTCACCTTATGTGTGGTGATTAAATCGACTGCAATATGATTTTCCAATAGGGTGATGTTGGGGTGTTGTCTGACTTGATCTGCCAGCGTGGTTTGCACTGCATTGCCAGTAGCATCTGCTGCATGGATGATTCGACGGTGGCTATGGCCACCTTCTCTTGTTAAATGATATTTGCTGTTATTGGTTTCACGGGTGAACTTCACGCCTTGCTCAATCAGCCACTCTACGGTTTCTTTGCCATGCTCCACTACCTTTCTGGTAACAGCCTCATCGCATAGGCCTGCGCCTGCAATCAGCGTGTCTTGTATGTGCGCGTCTATTGAGTCTTCGTTATTTTGTACTGCAGCAATCCCCCCTTGCGCCCAATTGCTTGCAGTGTCATTGATGCTGCGCTTACTGACCAAACAGATTTTTTTATGATCAGCGGTTCTTAATGCCAGCGATAGTCCTGCTAAGCCACTACCAATAATTAAAACATCAAATTGCTGCATAATTTAGAAGGATTGTATGGGGAGAGTTGAATTGTTAGGAACTTCTGAGAGTGTATCGTGGTCATTATAAAAGGCAATAGCAATCACGTTGTAATGATAAAAAAGTAGTTATTCAGTTGTCATTAAATTTAAAGTAGTTAGATGAAAAATCTTAAGCTGTGGAGGCAAATGTAATGATACAACCCAGTAAAATTCAAGAATTAGTCCAATTTAACTTCGTTCAAGCGGCTGGCCAAGGTTATACTAATAAAAGTGAGAGATTCGAAAATAAAATTGAACCAGCCAAAATCGGGTTGGCAGAAGGGTTGCACGTAGTGGCTACTGCACCAGTTGCTGGTAATCGTGAGATTGATCACGAGCTTGTTGTGCGTGCGCAGCGTGGGGATAAGCGCGCGTTTGGCCTGCTTGTTGATAAATATCAGCGTAAATTGGCGAGACTCTTATCGCGCATGATTCGCGATCAGGCCGAAATTGAAGACGTCGTACAGGAATCCTTTATCAAAGCATATCGTGCATTGCCTAACTTCCGTGGTGATAGCGCTTTCTATACTTGGTTATATCGTATTGGGATTAATACGGCAAAAAATTATTTGGTTTCGATGGGACGTCGTCCAACGGTTTCTACCGACATAGAAATTGAGGATGCCGAGAATTTTGATAGTGGCGATGAGTTGCGTACCACTGAAACGCCCGAATCTAGCATGATGACTAAGCAAATTGCACAAACAGTCAATGATACGGTTGAGGGCTTGCCTGAAGAGTTAAAAACAGCGATTACCTTGCGTGAAATCGAAGGTTTGAGTTATGAAGAGATTGCAATCATCATGGGTTGCCCAATTGGCACCGTGCGTTCAAGAATATTTAGAGCGCGTGAGACGATTGCATTGAAATTGCGCCCCTTGTTAGATACACCGGAAAATAAACGCTGGTAATAAACAGCAACCCCGAGTCTGACAATGCATTGTGTGAAAGTGTATTAGGAGTGAATAATGAGTGAACAAATATCTGCTTTAATGGATGACGAAATTGCAGTTGAAGATGCTGAGTTTCTGCTTACGTCGATCCAAAACAATAAGCAAGCCTCGCAGACCTGGCAGTATTACCATTTAATCGGTGACGCGATGCGTGGCGATATGGAGCTTCCTTCAGACTTTAAACAAAAACTGATGCAGAGAATCGAGCAGGAACCAACGGTGTTGGCGCCTACGGCTACGCAGATGAGTGCAACTAAATCTGATGTAATCAAAGATAAACTACCAGCAAAGTGGTCAATAGCGGCCTCATTTGCTGCGGTGATGGTTGTCGGTTGGATGACCTTACAGCAACAGACTCAATCTGATCGTGCGCCTGCAGTCATTGAAGTGGCTGAAGCAACAAACGTCAATGAATCAATTCCTGCTGAGTATTTAACAGCACATCAATCATCAGCACCTTCTACAAGCTCATACTATATTCAATCAGTGAATTATTCAGAATGATTTTAAACAGTCGAGTTGTTTTGGCTAAGTTTTTCGCAGGAATTACTCTAGTTGTTTTATGCGTGACCAGCTTGGCTGGTCACGCTACGACAGAAGACGAGTTGTGGGTAATGTTGCAAAAAGCCGCTGTAGCGGCCCGTGCGCTGAGTTATGAAGGTATTTTTGTATGTCAAACCGGGCAACAAGCGAAGTCTGTCCAGATTACACATCTATATGACGGTCGAAATGAGTTTGCTAGAAATGTCGTTTTAGATGGCGCGACCAGAGAGGTGTTAAGCCAAGGTAGTAATCTTGTTATCTATAATCAAAAAAATGAAAAAATAGTGATCGAAAAAAGACGTGGTCAAAATATGTTCCCCGCTATTTTGCCCATGAATTTTGATTCGATTAGAGATAATTATGAAGTCCATCTGAGCACTGAAGAGCGTGTGGCTGACAGACAGGCCCGTGTTTTGTTTTTAGAGCCTAAGGATAGGTTACGTTATAGCTACAAATTCTGGATAGACAGTGAGTATGGCTTATTGTTGAAATCTGTGAGATTCAATCAGCGTAGTGAAATTATCGAAAGTATTGGGTTTAACCGTTTATCACTCATGAACTCAGTTGCCTTAGATTGGTTTACCCCAAAAATTGATCACAAAAAGAATTACGTGATGGAAGATGAGCCGGTGATTCTTCCTGATGGTAAATTATCTGTTACATGGGAAATCAAAGAGCTCCCGGCTGGTTATCGTAAAGTAGATCAGATGGTGCGCATGGTCCCTGGGAAACCTTATCCTGTGATGCATATGATTTTTTCAGATGGGCTGGCCTCGGTTTCGTTATTTATAGAGCCTACTAATAAAAGTGGTAAAACTAAAGTTGCGCTAGCCACAACTGGTAGTACTAGCTTCTATGCTGGTGTCAATAATGGGCATCTCGTGACAGCCGTTGGAGAGGTGCCAGAGGCAACTGTCGTGCAGATTGCAAATGCAGTAATCATTGGTAAATAATAGTTAGGTTAGTTTTCATATCGCTATGATAGAAGAATATGCTGTCGTCATTCAGTGCAAGCAGGATGTTGCTGAGTTGGAAATAGAACGTAGAACTGCTTGTGGTATTTGTGGGCAAAAGCGTGGTTGTGGAAATGCAACTTGGGGCAAATTGCTTGGTCATAAAACGCACACATTTCAGGCGCAGAATGCGATTGAGGCGAAAGTAGGTGACAGTGTCGTTGTAGGTATAGATGAGCATACTGCACTCAGATCCGTGTTTTTCCTATATGTTGTTCCGCTCTTAGGGCTCATCGTTTTTTCTGTGATTGCTGAGATAGTGTTTCAGCATCAGTTATATGTAGTACTTGCCGCTATATTGGGCTTGGTGGTGAGTTTTATCTGGGTTAAATCACATTTAGGCAGTGGTGAAAAGCACCAAGCAAAAATATTACGTTATGCCGAGGGTGTTTCGTCCTGCGGAGCTAATAACGATGTTAGCAATAATTAGTGTTTAATCTGTTGATTGAATATTTTTTAAATTTAAACGAGGTGAGTGAATGATGAGAAGTTGGCTTGCTGCCGCAACAATGGTTTTGTTTTTTGCGGCGAATGTCTATGCTAAAGATTTGCCAGACTTTACTGAGTTAGCAGAAAAGCAAGGACCTGCTGTCGTTAATATCAGTATTACGCAGAATATGCGTGGAAGTAACGTGCAGCTTCCTGGTATGTTGGGCGATGAACAAATGCAGGAGTTCTTTAAACGTTTTGGTATCCCTAACTTTCCGGGCCAAAATGGTGGCGCGCAGCCCGAATATAAATCTCAGTCTTTAGGCTCAGGTTTTATCATTAGCCAAGATGGATACATTTTAACCAATGCGCATGTTGTGTCTGAAGCGGATGAGGTGATTGTTAAACTGTCAGATAAACGTGAGTTTAAAGCAAAGATTATTGGTGCGGATAAACGTACAGATGTTGCGCTAGTGAAAATTGACGCAACAGGTTTGCCTAAAGTGGTCACTGGTGATCCTAATAAATTAAAAGTGGGCGAATGGGTTGCTGCCATCGGCTCTCCATTTGGTTTGGAAAACACCATGACAGCGGGTATCGTCAGTGCAAAGGGCAGAGCGTTGCCACAAGAAAACTTTGTGCCGTTCATTCAAACGGATGTGGCTATTAACCCAGGTAACTCTGGCGGGCCGTTATTTAATCTAGCAGGTGAAGTGGTGGGTATTAACTCACAGATTTACAGTCGTAGCGGTGGCTCAATGGGGTTGTCGTTTAGTATTCCTATCGATGTAGCGCTTGATGTAAGTAATCAACTCAAGGCTTCTGGTAAGGTCACTAGAGGTTGGCTCGGTGTTGTCATTCAAGAGTTGAGTAAAGAGTTGGCTGAGTCATTTGGTATGAAAAATACCAATGGGGCTTTGGTTGCCGGCGTAGAAAAAGGTGGTCCAGCTGATAAAAGTGGTTTGGAAGCAGGCGATGTGATTACGAAGTTCGACGGTAAGTTAATTGCGAGTTCTTCTGATTTGCCAAGGGCTGTTGGCGCTGCTAAACCAGGAAAATCAGTGCCGGTGGAAGTTTTGCGTAAAGGCAGTGAAAAAACATTGAACGTAGCCGTTGGTGAAATGCCTTCTGATTTGTCAGAAACTGCACAGGCGAATAAACCTGCAGCTAAGCAAGATGTTGATCGAATCGGCTTGGTTTTAAGAGAGTTAACCCCTCAGCAGAAGAAAAAGCTCAATGGTAAAAATGGGCTGTTGGTCGTCGATGCGCAAGGTGCTGTTGCCCAGGCAGGGATTCGACGTGGGGATGTCGTGTTGGGCTTGAATAACACAGAAGTGCAAAGTCTTGAGCAGTTTAACAAGCAATTGTCTGGATTTGGAGTAGGCAAAACGATTGCTTTGTTAGTGTTGCGCGGTGAGAACACATTGTATGTACCAGTTAAAATTCCTGCGACAAAGTAAAGTGATTGCATCGTATTATTAAAAGATATGCATCAATCTCTAGATGTTAATACTTTGAATTTGCTGTAAAATCCGAGCTGTTCGGTTAACAATAAGGGCGCCTAGTGCGCCCTTATTGTCTAGTGTGTCTTTAATATTAGGTATAGACCGCGCCTTTACTATTATCTGAACTGTTCGTTAGCCGTTAATTAGTCATTATTAAAAATTAAACATGAAAAATATTCGTAACTTTTCCATTATTGCTCACATCGATCACGGTAAGTCCACTTTGGCAGATAGAATCATTCATATGTGTGGTGGTTTGGCTGATCGTGAGATGGAAGCGCAAGTGCTTGATTCTATGGATATTGAGCGCGAGCGTGGGATTACGATTAAAGCACAAACAGCAGCCTTGGAATATAAAGCTGATGACGGCCAAATTTACCATTTGAATTTAATTGATACCCCTGGTCACGTCGACTTTAGCTATGAAGTTTCGCGTTCCCTCTCAGCTTGTGAGGGTGCATTGCTCGTCGTTGATGCCAGCCAAGGTGTAGAGGCGCAAAGTGTGGCTAACTGTTACACCGCATTGGATCTGGGCGTAGAAGTGACCGCGGTGTTGAATAAAATCGACTTGCCATCGGCTGACCCTGATCGTGTGATTCAAGAGATTGAAGATGTGATTGGCGTGGATGCATCAGATGCGGTGCGCTGCTCTGCAAAAACCGGTGTAGGCGTGCGTGATGTATTAGAGGCAGTGATTGCTAAAGTGCCACCACCGGTAGGTGATGCGACGAAACCACTGAAAGCCTTAGTGATTGATGCATGGTTTGATAACTATGTAGGCGTGGTGATGCTTGTACGCGTAGTAGACGGCACGTTAAAACCGAAAGACAAGATTCGTTTGATGGCAACAGGTTCTGAGCACTTGTGTGAACAAGTTGGTGTGTTTACGCCAAAATCGCTACAAAGAGCTTCATTGTCAGCGGGTGAAGTAGGCTTTGTGATTGCCGGTATTAAAGAGTTGGCTGCTGCTAAAGTGGGCGACACAGTAACCTTAGCAGGAAAACCTGCAGCAGAGCCATTAGCAGGTTTTAAAGAAGTGAAACCACAAGTGTTTGCTGGTTTGTATCCAGTGGAATCCAACCAGTTTGAAGCCCTACGTACTGCGCTAGAAAAGCTGCGTTTGAATGATGCGTCTTTATTGTTTGAGGCAGAAAACTCAACTGCACTGGGTTTTGGTTTTAGATGTGGCTTCTTAGGCCTGTTGCACATGGAAATTGTGCAAGAGCGTTTAGAGCGCGAATACGACATGGATTTGATTACCACCGCGCCAACGGTAGTTTACGAGCTGTTGCTTAAAAATGGCGAAGTGGTACAGATTGAGAACCCATCACGCTTACCGGAGCCATCACGCATTGAAG
>CAZZDN010000060.1:0-10461 GCA_964652655.1 uncultured Methylotenera sp. | reverse complement strand
ATTGCTCTAACAAATTAGCCATTACTGCCTCCTAAAAAATTATCTGAATACAACTGATATACAAAATCAAGTGCAAGATTATATCTTAAAAAGTAAGGTTGTTAAAAACTATATGGTGTCATTAAATGGTGAGACTTGATGCTTTCTTCTATCATTCTCCACAGGATTATGTTCTTTACGCCGCTCTATAGGCAACGTGATAATGAACGTTGCGCCATGCCCTTCTTCACTTTGCACAGTAACGGCACCTCGGTGTTTTTTGATCGTGACGTTCACGAAATAGAGGCCTAATCCAGCCCCCTCCTGTGCCTGATGTTCACCCTCTGCCCTACTGAAACGTCTAAATACTTTGGTGATTTTCTTTGCTGGAATTCCCGGGCCTTGATCTGTGACTTTAAGGACAATCGATTGCCTATCGCTATTTAATAAAATACTGACCACACCATGCTCTGGTGAGTACTTAACAGCATTAATCAATATATTTGAGATCGCTCGCAATAGCAAACCAAAATCCCCACGAACCCATACGGGTTCATCGGGAAAGTCTTTCATCAGTTTCAGTTGCTTAGCCATCGATATTTCATAGACGTCATCAATCGCTTGTTGTGTCAAACTGACAATATCGAGCTCATGGAATCTGTTGACATTAGCCATCTCTGCACGCGAGGCCTGCAGAAACCCCTCTGCCATACTGTGAGCACGAATTAACATTTTACTCATTCGCTCAGAGTATTTATTTGTTTCAAATTTATCTAATAGCATCATTGCGGCACCCAATGGCGCACGAATATCATGTGAAATAAATGCTAATGTATCGTTTCTACTTTTATGTAAGTTACGTAAATGTTGCACAGTCAGATTTACTTTTAGTATTCTTGATTGTAAAGGATCAAAACCTGACGCCACTGAATGATCTTCAGTCACCATACCTAAAGCTGACAATTCATCACGCAATCGTTGCAACTCTTTATCAAGAGACAACTGTGCTGAATTAAGCTTACGCCAACTCCAGATTGGGAAAACCAGCAGAATACCAACCAACGCACCTGAAACTGGAATCCAGACACCTAACAAATATTGGGTAGAAAGCGAGATGAGGATAACAAGAAAGAAATATATTACTATCAATAAAATTGATTTTAAGGATGTTAGTTTTGTCACCCAAAACAAAGGTGGTATGGCCAACAAGCCAGATAGCAGTAAAACCATCCAAACCGGTGCATCCACAACAAGAGAAGCGCTTTGTATCGCACCTACAGCACTCGCATAAAACGCAATACTTGGGATTGACTGGGACTTGAGTGAAAGAGGCGTAGCTAGAGCATCATTAAGCCCGTCTGCCGTTATCCCAACCAGTACAATTTTATCTTTAAAGAAACCTGATGGATATTTATTAGCGAGTACATCCACATAAGATATCTGGTTAAACTGACCGGACTGACTGAAAAAATTAATCTTACGATAACTGCTCGAAACAGGGTTTGCAGGCGTACTATCAAGTTTTTTCAGCACTTGATTAGATTTGAATGGCTGAGCCAGCGGCAGATTAAAAGCGATGGTATGCGGCAGCAAGTTTGCCACTTGCAATATGGCATATGAAAAATGTGGCAAAGCAACGAGTGATTGTGTATCGGTTGATATCGTATCCCAAAGATAAAGTCCGCGGGCAACACCGTCCGCATCGATCACAGCTTGCAGAAAACCCAATCCTGCGGCAGATGACCGCAACACAGGAATAGGCATATTTTGTTTAATCGTGGCACCTGCGTGTGGGGCGTTAATCGAAACAGGTAGCACAACATTCCCAGAACGCGCGATTGCTTCAGCGAAAGCATTATCGACTTCTGGGGCATCGTGCTCTGGCTCAGAAAAATCAACACCAAAACCGATTGACTTTGGCTTTTCATGTGTTAAGTGATGTATAAGTTCAGTATGGAATCGCTTCGACCAAGGCCAATTACCTATAGCATTTATACTTGCCTCATCAATTGCGATAATTACAACATTTTCAGGGGTGTTGTTAATGCTAAGTTGTTGACCTAAATCAGAATAAAAATGATCAAACCGAATCAAAGCTTGACTTAATGCTACAGCGCAAGCAATTAAGACAACTGTAATTGTCGTGAAAAATCTGTCGTTCATTGATAACGCTAGCCTAGAGATTCATAAGCGACAACATACACAACGCATAAAGTCGTTTCAGTTGAGCTAATTTGATTAGCGGAGTAAGTTAGTATTGAACTAGCTTTAGAAAGGCAAAAGACGTCTATTTTGGTTCTCATCACACTAAGTTAGTTTATATCTATCATCGATGATGAAAATACCACGAACTGCACAAATTTTTTAGTTATTCGTTAATTCAGTATGTTAAGTTTTGTAAATTGCAAGCAAAGATACATTATCGATTGCGCTCGAGTCGGTAGCCTTGTTGATAAATTGAAGTTAATTTCCAGCCATATTCTGGCGTAAGCTTTAGCTTAGACCGCAAGTGACTAATGTGCACATCTACTTTTCGCGTCTCCACTTCTGAACTAGCGCCCCAAACGACATTCATCAAGTGTACTCTGGAGAGTAAAACGCCCTCATTTTTTAGGAAATACAAACCTAAATCAAACTCTTTATCTGTGAGCCTTACCTCTTCTCCTGCCAATGTCACAATCCTAAGTTTTGTGTCAAAGATAAGCTCGCCAAATTTGTAGATTGTTTCATCGAGCCTCTGACTAGATGTTCGCCTAAGCAAGGCATTCACTCGTGCTAACAATAATGGGCGACTAGCAGGCTTTACAACATAATCATCGGCACCAGCCTCTATCACGCGAATAATATCTTGTTCTTCGGCTCTACCTGTAAAGAAAATAATTGGCGGTAGTTTATTCGCTCTCAACTTAATACTTACCATGACGTCGGGTCCTTCCATATCAGGTAAGACCCAATCAAATATGCATAAATCGTATTGCTCATGGGAGAACTGACGTAAAAAATCTATCCCTGTTTCAAAATGATCAACATCAAAACCAGCGTCTTGTAGCCACTCAATTAATATTTCGGCAAATGCGAGATCATCTTCTAACAATGCTATTTTCATCTGTACTTAACATTCCATATTCAGTCGTTTTTGCAAAAAGATATTTGCTCTTTATATTTGGTATATGTAGCGAAACTCATCAGGGTATACTTACGTTTTGGAGCACGTTGCAATCAATTAATCACGCGCCAATTAACGCATATCAAGCTGCTTTAGATATTGCCAAGACTAAATCACTGGCTAGCAATGTAGCCACAGTCAAATCCGCACTAGTGCCTGGATTTATTTTTCTGGCTTTTAGTGCAGCATCCCATACAAGTAATTCTTTCTGCATGAGTTTGGGGTTGCTTGTTGCCCAGTAGTTGGCCTCAAGTTCCTTAGCTTCCTGCATCAATATATTTGCAACTTGTTCCCCATGCTTACGTATTACATGCGTATCAGGATTTCTGGTTAAAAAACCCAAATACAATGCGGTAGTTGCCCAAGCAATATTTTCCCATTTCAGCAATGCATCAGCATATAAATTAACACCAAAATCCATGACATCTTTAAAGCCGTTCGCATACTGCCAAGCAATACGATCTTTATTCTGTGCGGATTGCATCATTTCCAACAAACTTACTTGCGGCGCATCATACACATCATGCTGGGCAGAATTTCCCAATCCACCTGGATTTGCCAGCACAATCGCTTTGGCTACCCAAGCTGCATCTTCTAAAGTTAACTGATTGAGCGTTTGATTTAACTGAAAGCTAAATACTTGACTAGATTGTAAATGGGCAGATTGCAAATTTGAATATGCGTGCAACAGTGGCGCACATAACAGCAACATGCCTAAATTCGTATTTTGCCCCACAGCGTTCTTAGTCGCTTCTACCGCGTAAAAAACGCGTTCTCCTACTGAAAGACCAATCCTGGAAATAGGTTCCGCTGTAACATCTGCACTTTGAATAAAGTCCTGAATAGTCATACCGTGACCATCTGCAAACGCATGCACATTGCCAGGCTTTAGTGCTTGCAATTCGCCCATACACGCATTTTTGTAGGCTTTAACCAATGGCATAGGGAATTGCTGATTAGTCATGACTCAACATGCTCAGTTAACTTTTGCAGAAAGTCATCAACTAACACTTCAGCGATATTAAAACTGGTGACACTTTGCAAGCCTCGCCATGCAGGAATACTGTTGACTTCCAACACGTAATATTCGCCACTAGCTGATTGAATCACATCCACACCACAATAATCGATATCTACCGCTTTCGCTGCTTTCAGCGCAATTTCCACCATCGCATCATCAGCTTTCACCGCTTCACAGCGGCCACCAGCAGCAATATTATTGACAAATCCGTCACCTAATCTACGCATGCTAGAAATCACTTGACCATCTACCACAAACACACGGTAATCATGTGGTGCATCAGCAGTTTCAATAAACTCCTGAAAGTAATAGATACCATCGACATATTGTTGCATGGGCACAGGCAAAGGTTCATACGCTTCCAGTTTACGGACACCTTGCCCTTGTGAGCCAAATAGCGGTTTCAATACTAACTGCTGATCATTTTTCGCTGCCTGCTCTCGAACTATTTCTGCTTGCAGTCTAGACTCACACGCCCAAGTAGCTGGTGTCATGACTTGATGCTCACGCAACAGGAAGCTAGTCATGGCTTTGTCTACAGTACGCTCGATAGCACGTGCTTGATTGTAAATGCGTACGCCTTGCATGGTTAATAGATGCAACACATTGAGGCGTGTAATCACTTGCTGTAAAGTGCCGCCTGCCACACCGCGTACAAAAACTGCTCGTGGCGTAACCTCAAAACCTGGAATATGAATCTGTGAGCGTGACTGTGAAAGATCAATCATGCAATCTTGAAGTGACACAAAACTGGCTTCAACACCACGCTTTGCAAAAGCAAGTTTGAGCTGGTTGCCCTGCCAACCAGCATCATCGGTAAAAATAGGTATTTTCAAGTGCGCGTAATACTAATGGTTAGAATGATTCAGGGTTTATCTACAAACGAATGCTTAACGGAATGAGATATTGATTAAATCTGCATTTAACTGACCGGCTTCAAACACATTACCTGTATCAATGTTAGTTACCTTCACTTTAGCTGGGCTAAACAACATTGGGTCAATTTTGTAGAAATCCATCTCGTAAAACTTAAAGACTTCCGCAAATGTTTTACCGTAGTCTTTAGATGCGCTACTTGGTAAATCTTGCGCTAGTTTAGCTGCTGCTGCGTCATCACCTTTGACTTGCAGACTGACAAACCCGCCAAACAAAATAGCGTCGTTGGTACGACCCATACCAGTCATAAAGTCATTCGCTACTGGTGGCAATACTGCCAAGCCTGTACCGCTCACAATGTTCTCTAATGGAAAATGCAAAGTGTGTGCTTTGTGCAAGGCAACTTCTAATACACGACCTACAATCTGTACCACGCCAGCCACGCTGGTCGTTGGTGTCAAAATAATCGTTAATTGCTCTGCAGCCATTTTCGTGTCACGCAGGATTTTTTCAATTACTTCAACTGGTGGTACTTTGTCTGTTTCTAACACAATACAAGTACTAGTACCGCTATCGACATATGCTAGTTCTTTAAACAAGTCTTCACGCTGTGCCATCGCGCGTGCTGGACCTGAACCTAATGAAAAGAACTTTTCATGACTAAGTGCCCAACCGGCGTATTGACTGGCCAAGCAAGCGTATACAGGCTGCGTTGAACTGACAGCGATTGCATCGTGCCAATCTGCGAAACGGTCATCTGCTTGCAAACTTACAGTACCTAAGCCGCCCATACAGATTTCTGCGATTAAACGACCCGCTTCTGCACAGCCAGGAAACTGAATACCAGCGTCTACGACAGTACAGCCACTAGCGTGTTTAGAAACACCAATATGCAAAGTCTCTGCCTGGTCTATGAGCTTTTTAACCAACGGTGCGCTAAGCTGATTAACACTGGGCGCTGACGCCGCTGTTTGAGTTGAAGAGGTATTCTGCATGTTTTTTCCTTTGCGCTACACATTATCCTCGTAAAAGGCGCCTCTCGGAGGTGAGGTTTACTTAATGGGTAGATTCTAATAATTTTTTAATTTGCTGTACTCTAGTCAGCACTTCTTTTTTTGCTATGACTGCATTACTCGCAGATGCCAGCACACTGCATACTGGAGCACCAGCTACAATCTTTAATGGCTCATTTTTCATACTAGGCGTATCTGTCGCCCAGCTTGGCCAAACAATTTCTTTTTCCAACGTAACATCAACTTCAGCATACACAACTGCATGTGCTTTAGAAACAGATTCAAATTCACACTGCTTCGGATGTTTGCCAAACAAATGTTTGTGCATAGATGCTTGCACATGACGTTCGAACAAATCAGTACGATCGTCGTACAAGTCAACCGTGGCACTGAGTCTAGGGTTAATTTCCAAAATAGATACCTGTACCGAACCTACATCAGAATCAACACTATGTACAATCGCATCTAAACTATTCAAGCCTAACAAACCAAAGGTCATGGTTAATTGTCTAGCGGCTGCGATGAGCTGCTCTTGCACAACAACAGGTAATATAGCATGACTCACTGCACCACCGTACCGAAACGGTAATCTTGCACTCGCACTTACCCATTGCTCATTAAAACCTACAACTTCAACGTCATTACTATTGGCGATAAACAATAGTGAGACTGGCACACCCGCAAGCTTGCGCTGAAAATAATGATGCTCTAAGTCTCGTCCCTGTATCAATGATGCAGGTTGAATATGGACACCGCCACTACCACCAGAAAACTTACGTATATAACAACTTAAGTCAGCATCGGCTGGCAAATGTTTACTGGTCTCAGGATAGCTAATGTTAAGGCTCTCCATCGCTGGAAAGAACACATTCGCATCCTTAACTGCAGCCAAAGTAGCAGAGTCATTGCCAATGACAGGAACTAACGCCGCCACTTTTTGCAACAAATCTGGCTGTGCCTCAAACCCGCTACCGTAAACAAAACCTGCAAACTGATTTAAGCAAAACCCGCTACCTTCTAAACTAGGATTATCTAGACCACGTAACGTGCGCAGTAAATCTTCCGCATCAAATCCAATATCATCGTACTTTACGATAAACGCACGCTCTGCAAGTTCTGCAGTTTGCGAATCAGAAAATGCATCAATAGCGACAACACTGTAACCCGCACTCACCGCGGCCTTAACATAAGGCCGCGCTGATAAAGCGATAATTAAGAGTGTGCTTTTAATAACTCACGCGCCAATTTAAACGCTGCAGCAAACTCTAAATATTTTGGCTTCTCAAATGGTTGGTCAGCAGGCATCATTTGTTTAAGCAATTGATGTTGCGTATTGTATTTTAATTGACCAACAGCAATCGCACCGATACCGTAGATATTAGTACCTTCAATTTTTACGCCATCATCACTAACATTAACGCCTTCAACGCCTAGCGGTGCAACTGCATTTACGTCAGCCACGACTTTCAATTTTTTAGCAATTGCTAATTGTTCTTTGCTAATCACTTGAATACCAGCTGCAGCTGAACAGATTACGATATCAGACTCTGCTAGAATCGCTTCTTTTTTCGCTTCTGTTGTTCCGTCAACCACCTTCATATTTACTTGGTATTTTTCATTCCAAGCGGCAGCTTTAGGCTCTACAGAAGCTACTGAGCTATGTGCAACCATTTGCACGTTAGCACCTTGTTGTGCAGCGATAATTGATGCGCAGCTTCCAACAGGCCCAGTAGAACCAAACACGCTCAAGGTTTTGCCAGTCAAGCTTTCACCGAAATTATCTTTAAGATGCGCTTCGACTTTAGCAATCATTGCACCAGCGGTAGTGAAAGCACCTGATGGATCTGCAAAAACAGAACACGCAAACGGTGCAAACATCGCCTTTTTGGCAGCACTAAGCATATCCATCGCCAAATCGATATCTCGACCGCCAATAAATATGCCTTCACGTTTCACACCAGATAGGCCGCGTGAGAAAATTGCATCCTGCGTCAAACCAGTAACTTCGGACAACTCCACATTTGTATATGGCACAATTTTGTCAAAACCAGCGTCAAAAGCCATATTAACATCGAACGGACTTGCGTTCTTAGCGGCGGTGAATACATGCAAAATGCTAGCTTTTTCCATTGTTACTTTCCTTAAGTGTTGTTTACTAATGTTAATTTGCTTTACCATACGTATGTTTTAGTTAGTAAAGTTAAGCTGTTATTACGTATTTACTGAATTTTGCACCATGATTGCGTGGACTGCAAATTTTCCATGAAAGCGCATGCTCAGTAAAGTCTGTTTTAAGCTGTAGCAAATGTCGCTCAGCCTCAAGTTGATTCTCAAATATAGCAAAACCCGTCGGCCCCCAGGAGCTCTGACCGAAACATGGAACGCGCATCGACTCCATGCGCTCTAGTACCGCACTGACCAATCGACTAGCATACCTTCCCCCCTGTATTGGTGCAAAGTAATCACCCACATGTTGCTGCAGTACTTGAATACTTTGTCCAAAAGACAGTAAATCTCGCTCTATTAATGCGGGCATGGCTTGCATCAATACGTGTCGACAAAGATGTGCAGCTAAACTTTCTGGAAAGACTGGCAATTCATTAAACGCAATTTTTTCTTGCTCGCCATGAACACCATGCTCACTTGAGTCGAAAATTAGCAATATAGCCCACTCTTCAGGAAAGTCATATCTCGCCAACATCGGCGGTGGGGAAGCATGGGTAGATACAACATCTCGACCACCATCCACTAACAACCCCCCATAATCAAAGGCTGAGATACCAACACCAGAACGTTTACCACGCCCAGTTATCGTCGCTATTTGCATACTAGTCAAATTAAGCTGATATAAATGACTAATTGCTGCGCCTGTAGCAAGTGCCATTTGAGTACCAGAACCTAAACCCGAATGTTCAGGAACAGCCTCACTGATATTAATTTCGACAGCATCGTCAATGTTCATCTGAGTGAGAATCTGTCGTGCAACTTTAGCCACTCGAGCGACGACGGATTCAGGTACAGCTTTTGGCGCCGAAACATCGAGTGATTTAGAGCGCTTAGCATCAAGAACAAGATTGGGCTCACTTAAGCTCAATCCTATACTGCCAAACTTGCGCCCAAGCCCTCCATGCAAATCGAAAAAACCCATGTGCAATCGACCACTGGTTGACACCTCAACCTTAGTAGTCATTGACTGCTCCTAAAAAGATTAATTTTTGCGAGCGACACTTGGCTTAGATCGATTTCTAATGTGTAACATTTCATAGGTGATGACTGCATTAATTTATGATTATTTTGCGCTTACTTTCAATTTTAGCTTAGGCCAACCAATTTTCATACGCAAAAAAACGCTGAGCTCTATATATTTTAATATGCCACCTCGTTTAAAAAATCAAAGATTTTATTCAAACTACCGTTTTTCAGGTGACAACCCCAGCATAATTAGGCAAAATGAGAAATTATTAAAACAATCTAACACATTCACCTCCCCGGCTTAATGCTCAAAGCATAACCCTGAAAGGGTCTAGTAGGCTTTAAATCAAGCACGAGTATCGAGTAATAGTTAGAAAATTAATCATTTGTTTGAACTAAGGAACTATACATGTCAGCCCACGTTATTCCATTTGAAAATTTACGCAACGTAGATGTACCTTCAGTAGGCGGCAAAAATGCATCGCTAGGTGAAATGATTTCTCAACTGTCTGCAAAAGGTGTTCGCGTTCCTACTGGTTTTGCAACAACGGCAGATGCGTATCGTGAATTTTTAGCACAAAATGGCTTGGATGCCAAAATCAATGCTGAGCTTGATAAACTGAACGTAGATGACACACAAGCACTTGCTGCTTGTGGTAAACAAGTACGTGAATGGATTATGGCTGCGCCATTTCCAGCTGCACTGGAAAAAGCAATTGCTGAAAACTATGAAGCATTGATTGCTAAATCAGGTAACGGGGCCACATTTGCGGTTCGATCATCTGCTACTGCAGAAGACTTACCAGATGCATCGTTTGCTGGCCAACAAGAGTCATTCCTTAACATCCACGGTTTAGACAACATCTTGCATGCGATCAAAGAAGTTTTTGCTTCTTTATACAATGACCGTGCGATTTCATACCGCGTACACAAAGGCTTTGTGCATGCAGATGTGGCGTTGTCAGCTGGCGTACAACAAATGGTGCGTAGCGACATTGGCTGTGCAGGTGTGATGTTCACGATTGACACTGAGTCTGGTTTTAAAGATGTCGTCTTTATCACATCATCTTATGGTTTAGGTGAAACAGTAGTACAAGGTGCAGTCAACCCTGACGAGTTCTATGTACACAAACCAACACTGGCACAAGGTAAACCATCTATCGTGCGTCGCACTATGGGCTCTAAACTGATCAAAATGGTGTTCAGTGATGCAA
>CAZZDN010000059.1:0-10627 GCA_964652655.1 uncultured Methylotenera sp. | reverse complement strand
AGACATTCTAGCAACAATTCAATCTGCTGCTGCGACCAGCCCAAGCCACCAACAAGTGCAATTACTTGCAGTCAGCAAATCTCAACCTGCTACCGTTATCCGCGAAGCTTATCATGCAGGGCAAACGATGTTTGGTGAGAATTACAGCCAAGAAGCAATAGAAAAACAGAAACAGCTCGCCGATTTAGCCATAGAATGGCACTTTATTGGCCCGATACAAAGCAATAAGACCCAAGTGATTGGCCAGCACTTTAGCTGGGTTCACAGTGTAGATCGATTAAAAATTGCCCAACGACTGAACGATGCTAGGTCATCCATGGCGGTACCGTTGCAAGTTTGCATACAAATCAATGTGAGTCATGAAGATACTAAAAGCGGCGTATTACCTGAGCAATTAGAGGCATTAGCCTCCGAAATTAATGCGCTACCTCACTTAAGACTGCGTGGATTGATGGCAATCCCAGCACCAACCACAGACCCAGCACAACAAATCGCACAATTTAAACAAGTAAGAGAATGTTATGATGCTCTAATCAGTAAAGGATTTAGGCTAGATACATTATCAATTGGTATGTCGAATGATTACCAAACAGCGATTAATCAAGGCGCTACCATCGTACGCATCGGTTCAGCGCTATTTGGCGCAAGAGTCACAAAAAAACCTACCGAAACACAAGAAAATAACAATACTTAGGGATTTAAATGAAGATTAACTTTATTGGCGGTGGCAATATGGCACGCGCAATCATTAGCGGATTAAACCAAAATGGTTTCAACATGGCTAATATTACCGTGTTAGAACTAGATGCTCAGAAACGTCTTGAATTAGCACAAGACCTAAATGTTCAAGTTACCGACACTTATGCCGAATTTCACGACACTGATGTCATTGTATTGGCGATTAAACCTCAGCAACTTAAACAGGTTTGTGCGCAATTAAAACCGATAATCAGTTCTCAACTCATCGTTTCTATTGCTGCAGGGGTTAGGAGCAAAGATATCGCTCATTGGCTTGGTGAATACAAGGCGATTGTACGTGTGATGCCAAACACACCAGCACAAATTCAAGCAGGTGTGTCTGCACTTTATGCAATGCCACTCGTCACAGAAACACAGCGCGACCAAGCGAATAAGATACTTGCGGCTGTAGGCAAAACATTATGGCTGAATGATGAAGCAAAAATGGATGCGGTAACAGCAATCTCAGGTAGCGGCCCAGCTTATGTATTTTATTTTATTGAAGCGCTGGAAGAGGCAGGCATATCCTTAGGACTTGAGATTGAAGAAGCTAAGATGCTTGCATTACAAACGTTCGCAGGTGCGAGTTTACTAGCCACACAAAGCCACACTGACGTCAAAACGTTGCGTGCACAAGTCACGTCTAAAGGTGGCACAACAGAACAAGGCATCCTCAGCCTAGCGTCTGCCAATATTAAAGATATTATTTCAAAAGCAGCTAAAGCAGCTGCTGATAAATCCGTAACATTAGGAGATCTGCTAGGCCAGTAAGGCTCAAGGAAATCGTATGCTCAACAACGCCATCTTATTTTTACTGCAAGCAGTATTTAGCATTCTCAGCTTTGCATTTTTACTGCGATTTTATTTTCAACTGACCAGAGCACCATTCCAGAATCAGTTTGCACAATTAATCGTTACCGTCACAAACTTTGCAGTCAAGCCTGTGCGTCGCTTTTTACCTAGCATCGGCAAAGTTGATCTCTCCACCCTTTTGCTAGGTTACCTCACACAGTTAACGTTAACCGTTGCTACATTATGGCTGAAAGGCTTCCCGGTTCTGATTGTTGGTAGTCATGTTTGGGGAGTCATTTTCGGTGTTGCGCTGATAGGCATTACCTCGATTAGTCTGTCTATTTTCCTATACGCAGTGTTAATTCAGGCAATTTTAAGTTGGATTAATCCACACACACCGATTGCGCCTATCTTAAACAGCCTGACTTATCCTATTTTACGAATTTTCAGAAAATATATCCCGCCAGCTGGAAACTTTGATCTAAGTCCACTGGTATTTATCATTACGGCACAGTTATTGCTAACTACTATACTAATTCCATTAGAAAACAACTTACTTGCTACGTTGTAAGTTAAGATAACATTATGAGTATATCGATATCTAATTCTGCATTAAATCAGCCATCGTCTGTTGTTTCGAACCTCACTTCGAAAATCACAGAGTATAGTGAATGGCGAGCAAATCTGATTGCGACGATTGATGAATATATCGACTGGCCTGGTCATGCAGAGTCACTTAATGCCATCCAAGAATTAAGACTTTATGACATCAAAGAAATCTTAAAAAAAGATCAGTTAGTACTCGCATTATTAGCCGAGTTTTCACGTGGTAAAACCGAAACTATTAATGCACTGTTCTTTTCAGATTTCAACCAAAGGTTGTTGCCAAGCGAGCCTGGCCGCACGACTATGTGCCCAACCGAAATTTTTTGGAGTGATAAGGAAGAACCTTGTATTAAGCTGTTACCAATTGAAACTAGGCAAACTGACGACACGCTTAGCTATCTAAAAACCACACCTGATGTGTGGCATAAAATCCGTTTAGATATTGATTCTGCGGACGCGATGAAGCAAACTTTGCGCGCTTTGGTACAAAAAAGAGAAGTAGATATTGATACCGCGAAAAACCTAGGCTTCTGGAACGAAGATGACGCGAGCATGCAAAGACAGCTTGCAGAAAGTGGAAAAGTCGAGATTCCCGTTTGGCGTCATGCGCTAATCAATTACCCACACCCCTTGCTTAAAAATGGCTTAGTCGTACTGGATACACCAGGTCTGAACACCATGGGTGCAGAGCCTGAGCTCACCCTTAGCATTCTGCCAAATGCACAAGCTATTTTATTTTTAACTGCGACAGATACTGGCATCACTAAGTCTGATATGCAGATTTGGAATAGCTATGTGCAAAAGCGTGCTGCGCATAAGCTAGTAGTGTTAAATAAAATTGATATCCTTTGGGATGGATTAGAGTCGGACGCTGAAGTCGAACAACTGATTCAGAAACAGATTAAAAATACCGCCCATGAACTGGGCCTAGATGCGCAAAACATTTTCGCCATTTCCGCGCAAAAGGCACTGGTGGCAAAAATAAGAAAAGATGCAGCACTATTAAAGCGCAGCGGCATCAATAACCTTGAAAACTCGCTTGCAGAGCAAATGGTGCAGTCAAAGCACGAAATTTTAGGCCGTGCTGTCGTGACTGAATGCTCGAACATGATCAGAGCCTCAAGAAAAATCGCTCAAATCCGCGTTGATAGCATTAAAAATCAGCTTGCTGAACTGCGCGAGTTACAACATAAAAGTCACGATGCTTCCAAGGAAATCTTAGCCAAAGTAGTTGCAGAGCGTAAACGCTATGAGTCATCAATTCTGACCTTTAACCAAGGTAGTGAAAAAATCAAAAGACTGAGTAGCAAGTTATTACGCCACTTAAGTCTAGGTTATTTAGACACCACGCTTGCACAAACAAAACAAGACATGGGTGATAGTTGGACGACCGTAGGGCTTAACCGTAATATTCGCGAGATTACTAGATTAGCGATTAATTTAGCCGAAGAAATTAGCACCGAAGGCAAAATCATCAAAAAACATGCAGATGATTTATATCAGCTGTTTTGGAGTAAACACGGCTTTGAAAAAACCGAGGCCGTCGAACTCGACATGCGTCACTTTATTGAGAACATCAAATCCCTAGAAAAAGTGACAGATGAGTTCTGCACTAGCCCTGTCAATCTACTAACAGAGAAAAATTTCTTAATTCGCAAATTTTTCTTAGGTCTAGGGGTACAAATTCAGGCGATTTTTGAACAAGCACATTTAGACTGCACGAATTGGCTAAATCAAGTGATTGGCGAGCTAAAAAATCAAATCAATGTGCACAAAAACGCACTTGATCAGCGTGCAGAATCACTGATGGAGTCGCATAACAATGCAGACAAAGTGATTAAAAATATTGCGAATGCTGAAAAAGATTTAATCAAATACCAAGAGCAATCTAATCAGTTAGATGCTACATTGCTCAAATTGATGCGTAGTGTTAAGTTTAATACCGATCTATCAGAAGATGGAAAAGTAGTGCAATTAAACATGGGCGGTTCAAACACCTCAAATAGCAGTGCGCGTGAGAAACCCTCTAAATTTGATGCGCCTTTCATCTAGGCACTCGCTCAACTTTTGCTCAACCCATGATGTAGATGTTCATGACACGCATGTTGAAGTCTAGAGATGAGTTGGCTAGATTTAATCGGTCTGCATCAGTGTTTGCCGTCTAGCCGATTCAGATTCACTACATCAAAATAATATCAAACGACTCTTGCCCATAGCTAGGTTCAACCTGCAGTGAAATCGGCTTTGCTATAAAGTCCGATAAGTTAGCCAAACTTTGCGACTCCTCATCGAGTAGCATCTCAATGACTTTGGGTGCGGCAAGTACGCGTAACTCACGCGCACTAAACTGGCGTGCTTCACGGAGCAGCTCGCGTAAAATTTCATAACATACGGTTTGTGCGGTTTTTAGCTCCCCTCTACCCTGACAGGTTGAGCAAGGCTCACACAAAATATGCGCTAAGCTCTCACGGGTTCTCTTACGTGTCATTTCCACCAAACCCAGCGGGGTGAAGCCATTAATACCAGTACGCGCGCGATCACGTGCCACGGCTTTTTGCAGTTCATCCAAGACAGCAGCACGCTGCACATCTTCGTCCATATCAATAAAATCAATAATGATAATACCGCCCAAATTGCGCAGGCGTAACTGACGTGCTATCGATTGCGCAGCTTCAAGGTTGGTTTTAAAAATAGTATCAGACAAATTTTTACCACTGACAAAACTACCAGTATTGACATCTACGGTGGTTAAAGCCTCAGTCTGATCAAAAATAAGATAGCCGCCAGACTTTAACTCCACCTTACGCGACATGGCTTTTTCTATTTCCTGCTCAATGTTATATAAATCAAACAGTGGTCGCTCACCTTGGTAATGGACTAACTTATCTATCGCGGCGATTGCATATAAGTTAGAGAACTCCACCAACTTCTGGTAAGTTTCACTTGAATCCACACGTACAACTTCAGTATCCGCACACAATACGTCACGTAGCACTCGCATCGGTAGGTTTAGGTCCTGGAAAATTAACGTGCGCTCTGGCACCTTGATACTTTTATCTTTTATATGCTTCCAAGTTTTATTTAAATAATCAATGTCGGCTAATAATTCTTCATCCGTGGCTGCTTCAGACATCGTGCGAATAATATAACCACCGACGCGCTCTGCTGGTAGCAAACCTAACAACCTTGCTTTCAAAGACTCTCGCTCGGCCTCAGTTTCAATGCGCTGCGATACGCCAATATGTTCTTGTTGCGGCAAATACACCAAAAAACGTCCAGCAATACTAATATGTGTCGTTAGTCGTGCACCTTTAGTCCCAATTGGCTCTTTAATCACTTGCACCATTACCGACTGGCCTTCGTGCAATACTTCTTGTATCGGCCGTTTAAGTTCCGCATCACCGCACGCCAACACATCGCCAGCATGCAAAAAAGCTGCACGTTGTAAACCTATCTCCACAAAAGCAGACTGCATGCCAGGCAATACACGACACACAACCCCTCTGTAGATATTGCCTACCAAACCTAGTGATGAGCTGCGCTCAATTTGCAACTCTTGCACCACACCGTTTTCCATCATGGCGATGCGTGTTTCTTGCGGTGTTACATTAATTAGTACTTCTTCGCTCAATTTGCACTCAGTTCATTCATTAATCGTTTAAATCGTCACTATCCCGTGTTTTCTTAACAAAGTAGCGGTCTCGTATATAGGCAAACCCATCACCCCTGTATAACTGCCTTCAATACGCTTAACCCAAGCACCTGCTAAGCCTTGTATACCATAGCTACCAGCTTTGTCTCGATGATCTCCTGTGGCAATGTATCTCTCAATTTGTTCCGCCGACAAAAGCATCATTTCCACATTGGTAGAGCTCAACAACACCTCAATCTCATCATTAAAATCAAGGGCTACTGCCGTGTGTACTTGATGCGTAGTACCTGATAGTTTGCCGAGCATATGTCGGGCATCATCGTCATCGAGTGGCTTACCTAACACCAAGCTCGACAGCGCTACAGTCGTGTCTGCCGCCAAAATTGGATAATGCTGATAGTCAGTCGGCAACTCTGCGCTACAAGCGATAGCTTTTTCTCTAGCCAGTCGAGTAACATACTGCACCGGTGACTCATCTGGCAACTGAGATTCATCAATGTCAGCAGGATAAATTTCGCAATCCAGCCCTATTTGTTTTAACAGCTCCACACGACGTGGACTACGAGACGCAAGAATAATGGTTGAGTTGTAATGATTATTTTTCCACATATAGTCACTTTAATTTACTATCTAATAATTAACAACGCGTTAATTACGTTAAATTAATTGAAACGGACAGAAATAGAATGGATTGGCCAAGTTTATTTAAAATCAGCTTAGGTTTGTTTGCGATCGTCAACCCAATTGGTAGCGTACCGATTTTCATCAGTGCGACAAGTGGCTGGGGTGATCTAGAAAGAGCAAAAACAGCAAGAACAGTCGCTTTCTCGGTATTTGTCATACTGACCGTTTCATCACTCATGGGCGACCAAATCTTAGATTTTTTTGGGGTTTCTATCCCATCCTTTCAGGTTGGGGGTGGCATTTTACTAATGCTGATTGCTATTTCTATGATGCACGGCAAACAAAGTGGCGCTCGTCAAACGCCAGAAGAAGCACAAACACTGGCTGAGCGCGAAGTCATCGCCATCGTGCCATTAAGCATCCCTTTACTCGCAGGGCCAGGCGCGATAAGTAATGTGATTATTGCCGCACAAAAGAACCCAAGTTTATTTGGCCATCTTTCACTGATTATCCCAATATCGCTGGTCTGTATTACCATTTGGCTCGCGCTCAAGCTATCGGTGCGTATCTCTAATCAACTCGGCACTATCGGTATCAATGTTGTTACTCGGCTCATGGGCTTAATTTTAGCCGCAATGGCTGTAGAGTTTATTGCACATGGCTTAATCGGCCTATTCCCCACGTTGGCTTAATCCATATTTTCAACTAATCAACCACGACGCTATAGAGATATTTTCAGCAAATGGCGTGCTTCAGAGTAAAATAACGATATATTCATTTAAGACCATTATTATGCAATGGAAGCCCCACGCCACAGTCGCGGCGATTATTGAAGAAAACGGTAAATTCCTGCTGGTAGAAGAAACCACAGATCGCGGTAACCGCTTTAACCAGCCTGCTGGCCACCTCGAAGATGGTGAAAGCCTGCTAGAAGCAGTCATACGCGAAACGCTAGAAGAAACGGCCTACACCTTTGAGCCGACTAGCCTGTTGGGTGTCTACCATTGGAAACATGAACACAATGACACTACTTATTTAAGGTTTGCCTATATAGGCCGTGTCAGCCAACACCAGCCAGAACTCGGTTTAGATGATGGCATTATTCGTACTGTATGGATGACCGCTGATGAAATTCGCAGCAATGCGATGCTGATGCGTAGCCCACAAGTCATTACTTGTATTGAAGATTACCTGAGTGGAAAACATTTTCCATTGTCAGTGATTACTCACTTATAACGTCAATACACATTCATTTGTATCTGTAGATTTAAACTATGAATTTAAACAAAGCGCAAAAAAAGAAAATTGTAGTCGGTCTTTCTGGCGGCGTAGACTCTTCTGTCACAGCATTGCTACTTAAACAACAAGGCTATGAAGTCACAGGCCTGTTTATGAAGAACTGGGAAGATGACGATACCGACGAATATTGCTCAAGCAAACAAGATTTAATTGATGCTGTTTCTGTGGCTGACAAAATCGGTATTGATATTGAAGCGGTGAACTTTAGCAAAGAATACAAAGACCGCGTGTTTGCGAACTTCTTAAGTGAATATCAGGCAGGGCGCACGCCTAATCCGGATATTCTATGTAATGCTGAAATTAAATTCAAAGCCTTTCTCGACCACGCCATGGGGATGGGGGCTGACTTAATCGCGACTGGTCACTATGCACAAGTCCGTGAAAACCCGTTGCAGCCAGGCAAGTTTCAGCTTCTAAAAGCAGATGACGGCAGTAAAGACCAAAGCTACTTTCTATACCGACTAAATCAAGCTCAACTCTCCAAAACACTCTTCCCACTAGGGCAGTATTTAAAACGTGAAGTGCGAGAAATTGCGCGCAATGCTGGGCTAATTAATGCAGAGAAAAAAGACTCTACTGGCATTTGCTTTATTGGTGAGCGCCCATTCCAAGAGTTTTTAAGTAAATATTTGCCCCGTGAACCAGGCGACATGAAAACACCTGAAGGTAAACTCGTGGGCAGCCATGAAGGTTTAATGTACTACACCTTAGGTCAGCGCCAAGGCCTGAAAATCGGTGGTAGCCGCGAAAGCAATGGTGAGCCTTGGTTTGTGGCTGGGAAAGACATGGAAAAGAACGAGTTAATCGTCGTTCAAGGGCATGAACATCCTCTACTGCTCAACGATGGTCTAAAAGCCGGCCAACTACACTGGATTAGTGAAGAAAATCCTACCACTAACTGGGTATATGCGGCAAAGACGCGTTACCGCCAGCCAGATGCACCATGCGAAATTGATCGCATCAGCAACAATGAAGTGGAAATTAAATTTGGGCAAAAACAATGGGCGATTACGCCTGGCCAATCAGCTGTAGTTTATGAAAGCAATGTCTGCCTGGGTGGCGGCATCATTACAGGCTCACTTTAATCGCAAGCACTATCAGGAAAAAGGGATATCAATATGGCCTATGTACTGAAAAACCCCGAAGGTCAAATCATCGCAGCCAGCGCCACTGAACAACCGAACGATAATTGGGTACCAATTGATGTCACAGATAAAGGCTATATCAACTTCCTAGAGCACGCACTTGCTGAAGGTGATGCATTCCGCGAGAGTGACATTCACCTAGCGCGTGTGTTGGAAGATGTCATTACACTACTGGTGGAGCGCAACATCATTCGCTTTACAGACTTGCCAGAGCAGGCACAAAAACGCTTAAATCAAAGACAGTCGATGCGCCATCAATCTCAGCTATCAGGAATTTTGGACGAAAATAGCGAACTGTTTTAGTTGCCGTCTACTTTTAAACGCAAGTGCTGTCATAGCACTTGCGTTTCTCATCTCAGTATTAGCCGTCTACCTTAATTAGAAACTGACTTAACTTGAAACAGGCAAAGTATCTTTGAACGACTGACGTTGCAATAAACTAGTTTGCAAACGATCTAGATTTGCATAATCTTCTTCCAAATTAATGACTTGGCTAAAGCGCAAACCTAGGTAGCCCAAGGTGCAACCAACCGCAATATCTGCCAAACTAAAGCTATCGTCTACACACCACTTATTCTGTCCTAAATCATTATTCAGCACAGTTAAACCACGGATAACTTTATCCATTTGTTTGCTGATAAATGTAGCGTCTTGCATTGTGTCAGGTTTTCTTTGCTCCAACATCACCGCAACGGCAGCATCACACACACCGTCTGCTAACGCCTCCCATCTGCGTACGGCAGATTTAGTACTATTATCTTTAGGAATTAAATGCGCTAATGGCGTGCGGTTATCTAAATACTCAGCAATTACGCGAGAGTCATACAGTGCATCACCGCCTGCTAAAACCAAGACTGGCACTTTACCTAACGGGTTATAATTTTTAACTGGGCAGTCAGGTGATGACAACACCACTTCTTGCAACTGCACATCAATATGCTTCTCTGCTGCAACAATACGCACCTTGCGTGCATAGGGACTATTTACGGTATATAAAAGCTTCATAATATTTGGACTAATCTCATAATATTTTACCAATCGACTGTGTTGGTGTTGGTAAATTCTCGGTTCACATTATAATTCAATCAAAGCATACTCTTACGATAACTTATGACACAAATTAACCAATACCCCCTGAATCCGTCAATCGATTTCACCCAAATGATTCAAATCCAAGTAAAGAACGCATTAAGTGAAGATGTTGGCAGTGGCGACCTCACAGCCATGTTAGTGCCAGCCACACAAACAGCCGAGGCAAAAGTGATTGTGCGTGAACATGCAGTGATTTGTGGAATCAATTGGTTTAATGAGTGCTTCAAGCAAGTAGACGCCAATGCAAAAATAAATTGGTTAGTGAATGAGGGGGAACAAGTACAACCCAATCAAATATTATGCAAGATAACTGGCCTAGCACGCTCACTTTTAACCGCAGAGCGCTGTGCCCTAAACTTCTTACAAACCTTATCTGCTACAGCAACCGCAGCTAAAAAATATGTAGATGCAGTTAAAGGTACATCAGCGCAAATTCTGGACACCAGAAAAACCATCCCTAACTTACGATTAGCACAAAAGTATGCGGTCACTATCGGCGGTGGGCACAACCAGCGACTAGCACTCTATGATGGCATTCTAATTAAAGAAAACCACATTGCATCAGCGGGCAGCATCAGTAAAGTGATGCAACAAGCATTTGCACTCAATTGCGGCAAAAGTATTCAAATTGAAGTGGAAAATCTGAAACAACTACAAGAGGCGTTAGATGCTGGCGCCA
>CAZZDN010000058.1:0-10948 GCA_964652655.1 uncultured Methylotenera sp. | reverse complement strand
GTGAAGACAACCCGATTTTAAGTATTCATGACGTAGGCGCGGGTGGTATTTCTAATGCGTTCCCAGAGTTGGTGAATGATGCTGGCGTGGGTGCGATTTTCCAACTGCGCGATGTCAACAATGAAGAGCCAGGTATGTCACCACGCGAGTTGTGGAGCAACGAGGCTCAAGAACGCTACGTGATGGCGATTGCGCAAGAAGACTTACCGCGCTTTAAAGAGATTTGTGCGCGTGAGCGCTGTCCGTATGCTGTGGTGGGTTACGCGACAGAAGAGCGTCATTTAACTGTTGCAGATAGTTATTTTGATAACAAACCAGTGGATATGGATTTATCTGTATTGCTAGGTAAGCCACCAAAAATGACGCGCGACGTGAAAAGCGCAGCACCGGTATTAAAAGCGTTTGACGCAAGCAAGGTCGATTTAAAAGACGCAGCAGCGCGCGTGTTACGTTTACCAGGCGTTGCAGATAAAACATTCTTGATTACCATTGGCGACCGCTCTGTGACTGGCTTAGTTGCACGTGAGCAAATGGTTGGCCCATGGCAAGTGCCGGTGGCTGACGTTGGCGTAACCTTAGCAGGCTATGAAACTTACCGTGGTGAGGCATTTGCTATTGGCGAAAAAGCGCCATTGGCCTTGGTGAACGCACCGGCTTCTGGCCGTATGGCGATTGGTGAATCGATTACCAATATTGCCGCGAGCTTGATTGACGACATCAGTGATTTAAAACTTTCTGCTAACTGGATGGCACCTGCTGGCCATGCTGGGGAAGATGCCGCCCTGTTTGCTACGGTTAAAGCCGTGGGTATGGAGTTGTGTCCACAACTGGGTATCAGTATCCCAGTGGGTAAAGACTCCATGAGTATGAAAACCGTCTGGAATGATGACGGTGAGAATAAAGCGGTGACCTCACCAATTTCATTGGTGGTGACAGCCTTTGCTGCTACGCCAGATGCGCGTAAAACTTTAACGCCACAGTTGCAAACCGGTGTTGCTTCACAGTTGATTTTGATTGATCTAGGTGCTGGTAAAAACCGTATGGGCGGCTCTAGCCTAGCGCAGGTTTACGGTGAAGTGGGTAACGTTGCACCAGATGTAGATGACGCAAGCCAACTGAAGCACTTCTTCAACACGATTCAGCAGTTGAACAAATCAGGCAAGATTTTGGCCTACCATGATCGCTCAGACGGTGGTTTGTTTACAACCTTGGTAGAGATGGCGTTTGCTGGACATTGTGGCTTGAATGTCGATGTCTCTAGCCTGCCAGGCAATTTGGTAGAAGCGTTATACAACGAAGAGTTGGGTGCTGTGATTCAGGTGCGAGCAGAAGATACGCAAGCCGTGCTTGCCCAGTTTAACGGCTTGGCATATGTAGTGGCAGAAGTGACTGCGGCTAACCAAATTGAAATCAAACAGAATGGCCAAGTGGTGTTTGCTGATACGCGTGTGAACTTGCACCGTATGTGGTCTGAAACTACTTACCAAATGCAAAAACTGCGTGATAACCCAGTAAGCGCACAGCAAGAATACGACAGATTGCTGAACGACGCCGACAGTGGTTTGTTTGCAGAGCTAACCTTCAACCCAAGTGAAAATATTGCTGCGCCATACATTGCAACCGGTGCCCGCCCGAAAATGGCTATCTTGCGTGAGCAAGGCGTGAACGGCCATGTTGAAATGGCGGCATCGTTTGACCGTGCTGGTTTTGCCGCGTTTGACGTGCATATGAGCGATATTATTGCTGGCCGCGTCTCACTCAAAGATTTTGCGGGCGTGGTGGCTTGTGGTGGCTTCTCTTACGGTGACGTATTAGGTGCGGGCGAGGGTTGGGCTAAATCTATCTTGTTCAACGCACGTGCGCGTGATGAGTTCTCTGCGTTCTTTGATCGCCAAGATAGCTTTGCACTAGGGGTATGTAACGGCTGTCAAATGATGAGTAACTTGCGTGAGTTGATTCCAGGTGCGGCACATTGGCCACATTTTGTGAAAAATAAATCAGAGCAATTTGAGGCGCGCTTAAGTATGGTAGAGGTGTTAGCCTCACCATCTATCTTCTTTAATGGCATGGCTGGCAGCAAAATGCCGATCGCTGTGGCACATGGTGAAGGTTTTGCGGAATTTTCTCAGCCCAACGCTGTCCATGAATTGTTGGCGCAGAAATTAGTGACAATGCGCTTTATTGACAATGCTACAGCGCCTACTGAAATGTATCCGTTTAATCCTAACGGTTCACCACAAGGGGTCACTGGATTAACCAGCACGGACGGGCGTTTTAGTATTATGATGCCACATCCTGAACGTGTGATTCGCAACGTGCAGAATACATGGCAACGTTGTGATGATACGGAAGATAGTGCTTGGATACGTATGTTCCGCAATGCAAGAAAATACATTGCTTAACCATGCGTTGATTTAGGCTAAAGCGATGTGAATAAAGGCTTTGTTAACTTTGTAAGTAATCGTTTGAATCAGTACTGTTTTGTTAGCGACAGAAATAAATTTTAATAAATGATTTTGGAGAAAAGCAGCATGAATTTTTTTAGAACACTCGTTTTAGCATTAGCTTTTAGTATGCCAATGATTTCAATGGCACAGATGACAGATGATGATCATATGCGCTACACCGAAGCTTTACGTGACGGTGACGTTAAGTTAGTGAAAAAATACCTAGACGGCGATGCCAAAGTGAATGACAAGTTCTTTGGCTGGAGTGCACTGCAAATTGCGGCGACCAAAGGTCAGCTTAAAGTGGTTCAGTTGTTAGTGGAGCGTGGTGCTGAGCTTGATTACCAACATCCAATTAGCAAAAACACAGCTTTCCACATGGCAGCGTTTGGTGGTTATAGCGATGTTGTGAAATATCTCGCATCAAAAGGTGCTGACGTGAATATCAAAATGCGTGCTGATGTTTCTATTATTCGTGCAGTGCGTGATGAAGGTAACACCCAAATGGTTGAGTTGCTTACATCACTCGGTGTGAAAGATGATGGCTGTTTAGAAGAAAAATGTTTCTAATCAATTAAGAATCGATTTTAGACACATTTAGCACTCGCTATCGTTAGCGAGTGCTACTTTTAGGTTTTTGTGTTGAATTTAAGTTGTTGTCTGATTGATTATTGTAGTGTGATTATTTGTAGTGGTGTTTCTAACATGATGCAGAGCCCATGAAAACATTGATTCTAAGTTTTGTACTGATATCCTCAGTTGTTTTGCCAAACCATGGCAAGGCCGCTGAGGATTTTGTTTATGCAGAGCAGGCTTTGCATATCCGCACACTAGCAGCTTCTTGCGCAGCATGTCATGGGACCAATGGCAATGCGGTGCAAACGCATACCGAAATTGATGCAGCCGTCCTCGCTGGGAAAGATAAAGCCTACTTAGCGCAGCGCTTGCTTGATTTTCGCAAGGGGGTGCGCCCAGCCACGGTGATGCACCGCCATGCAAATGGTTTGACGCTAGATGAAATCGAGCAGCTAGCGGATTATTTCTCACGGCAAAAACCGCATAAGCGCAGCATGCTATCACCACAAACGCTAAAGGCGGTGCAGGATGAATAACACAGCTGATTTTAATCGCCGTGATTTTATGAAGACTGTCGGTACTATGGGCGCTGGGGTTTTAGGTGCCAGTGTTTTAGCCCTTAGCCCACAAGCCATTGCCATGGGCAAAAAGCCACCAATGGGCCGTGTGGTGGTGATCGGTGGCGGTTATGCTGGTACGAGTGCTGCTAAATATATTCGTATGTGGAGCATGGGCAGTATTGAAGTTGTGGTGATTGAACCATCTCCGCAGTTTGTATCGTGCCCACTCAGTAATTTAGTGTTAGGTGGTAGCAAGCAAATTCATGACCTGACATTTGGCTACGATTTGCTCAAAAAACACCATGGCATACAGTGGGTGCAAGATGCCGTGACTGGGATTGATGCCGATAACAAAAGGGTCACAATGCAACGCGGTGAGCTAAGCTACGACCGCTTGATTGTTGCTTCAGGTATTGATTTTATTTATGACCAATTGCCTCAATTAAACACGCCAGAAGCACAGAAGCAGATTCCGCACGCCTGGAAAGCTGGCTGGCAAACCGTTAACTTGCGGCAGCAGTTAGAGGCTATGCCTGATGGCGGTGTGTTCGTGATTACGATTCCTTTAGCACCCTATCGCTGTCCCCCAGGTCCTTACGAACGTATTTGCCAAGTGGCTTATTATTTAAAAGCACATAAGCCTAACAGCAAGATTATTGTGTTGGATGCAAACGCAGAAATTGTGTCTAAAAAAGGACTGTTTACTAAAGTCTGGGCTATTAACTACGCTGGTATGGTTGATTATCGTCATGACAGTGCGATCGTTTCTTTAGATATGCAAACTAAAACGGTGAGAACCGAGTTTGAGCAGATCAAAGCCGATGTATTAAATGTGATTCCGCCACAACGCGCAGGTAAACCAGCACAAATGGCAAATTTACTTGCGCCAGATTACCCATGGTGTGAAGTTGATTTTCTCAGTTATGAATCTAAAACAGTGCCAGATGTTCATGTGATTGGTGATGGTGTGGCTTCAGGGCTACCTAAATCGGCGCATATGGCAACCTCACAGGCGCGTGTGTGTGCAAGTGCTATTGTGGAGCTAATGCAGGGTAGAAGCCCAGACCCTGCGCCAGTGTTTGCAAATACATGCTATAGCTTTGTTGATGATAAGCAGGCCATGCATGTGGCAAATGTTTATCGATATGATGCGGCCAAAAAAATCATGGTATCAGCAGAAGGTGGCGGTGTGTCGCTCGCACCTTCCGATAAAGAAGGTGCTTATGCCAAAGCCTGGGCACAAAATATTTGGTCGGATGTGTTAACTTGATATGGTCGTTCGCAACCATGGTGAGAGAGTCATTTAATCATGCATGATGTTTTTGGTTTTGCTGGTGCATTTAAAAAATACCTATTACCCAAAGTCTGCATTGCCCTACTGATCGTGCTGTCAGTATTTGCTAGTCCAGCTACAAGAGCAGCTACAAGTGCAGCTAAAGATGTTGGCTTGGCAAGTATCCAGTTACCTGATGGTTTTAAAATCTCAGTGTTTGCAGACTTCAACACAAAAAATGGTATGCATTTATCAGGCCCTAGAATGATGGCGTTGGATGCTAACGGGAATCTGTATGTATCAGCTGTTGGTAGTCAGCGTGTTCTGATGTTGCCGGATCATAATCGTGATGGTATTGCAGATGAAGTGGTGAGTGTGGCGCAAAATCTCAATGCACCGCAGGGCCTTGCTTTTGTTGGGGATCATTTATTGATTGCTAATCAAGATGGGGTAGTGAAGCTGACGCAAACACAAGGGCAGTGGTCAAAGCCGCAAGCCTTTATCTCGCAACTGCCAACTGGCGGACACACATTGAAGAATATTAAATTGGGGCCTGATGGTTTTTTGTACATCAATGTAGGCTCTAGCTGTAATGTGTGTATAGAAAATGAACCGATGCGCGCGACCATGCTCCGATATACAATAGAAGGGAAGCCAGCCGGTGCATTAGTAACATTAGGACGTCATCAGCAGTCGGCTATTTTTGCGCGTGGTTTGCGTAATGCTCAAGGCTTTGCATGGCATCCTGTTACTGGTGCGATGTACGCGACGAATAATGGTGCAGATAACCGTAGTGGTACAAAGGGCGGGGCGGTTAACGATGAGTTACCCCCAGAGCATTTGAACAAGGTTGAGGCAGGTAAGCACTACGGCTGGCCGCATTGTTGGGGCGGCAGTAAAGCAATTGGTACTCAGTTTGAGGATTCCAATTTTCAAGGAGCGGCCGGTTTTTGTGAGACTACCCAGGCCCCTGCCATTAGTTTTAAGGCACATACCACGCCTATTGGAATTACGTTTTTAGATAAAACCAATTGGCCTTCCGCTTATCATACAGATGCAATAGTAGCGTTGCACGGCTCTTGGAACCGCAAACAGCCAGCTGGATATCAGTTAGTGAAGGTGAAGTTCAAGGAGAATGAACCCGCTGAGGTGGCAGAATTTGCAACTGGATGGTTACAAAACACTCAAGCTTGGGGACGCCCTGTCGATGTGTTGGTTGGTGCAGATGGCGCGCTTTACGTCTCAGACGATAAAGCCAATATGATTTACCGTATCAGTTATAAACTTAAGTAGGAAAGCAGAATGAAATTAAATGTAATCAAATTAATCGCGCTACTTGCAATTGGCGCTAGTGTAAACGTACAGGCGGCAGAGGATGTTAATCATGATGTGAATCGTCAGAACTCTTCTAAGTTATTGGTCTACATTCAACCAGTTGATTATACGAACCCCATCAGACTATGGCATCCGTATTATGATTACTGGACTTACCAAGGACCGGTCCTTGAAAAAGTGGCCGTCTCACAGTTGGCAGATGCATACGGTGATGTCGGGATGTGTGAGGTAAACCAGTCAGGCAAGGCACTTGTATGGTTACAGCCTAAATTATTCTATAACCCGCAAGTGCAATTGTTTTATGGCGAAGTCACTGCAAGCGTTTATAAAGGTATCGGCGAACATTTGGGTGAATATGTGGGTAAATCTCAAGTGCGTGGTTTTTTGAGCAGGCATGCGGAAGCCTCGATAGAACAAACCTATGCCGCAGCCGTCGCTGACCTTGTGGCTAAAATGCAAGCTGATCAGCCCTTACAAGCGAGGTTGGAGGCGACAACACAAGTCAACCCGGCAGATCATACGCCATGTGGTATGGTGACATTGTTCCCAACGAAAAAAATTAAAGCAATGTCATTTTAATGTTACTTTAATGTTTGTTCGGGTTTGATGCGTAAAAGCTTACCATCAACAACCACTCATTTTGGTAAAACTAAATCTTGTGTAAAGGTCATCATGTTGAAACGATTTGTCAGATATAGCTTGTTCTTGGCGCTTGGGTTATTGGTGTTGGGGTGTCAATCGACAAAGCCAATGATGTATGCATCTAAGAAAATCACTGGACTTAAAACTCCAGAGTCTGTGGTGCAGGCCAAAGACGGCAGAATCTTTATTTCAGAAATAAATGCGTTTGGCCAGGATGGTGATGGGCGAATTAGCGTAGTCGATCAGCATGGTAATGTCAGTATATTTGCAGATAATTTAGATGATCCAAAGGGGTTGGCAATTATTGGGGAGTATCTGTATGTTGCTGATAAAACCAAAATACTCAAAATCAACCCTAACGGTCAGGTGAGTGTGTTTGTTTCTGCGGAAGCTTTTCCTCATGTGCCGTTTTTCTTAAATGATTTGGAAGCAGATTTACAAGGTAATTTGTATGTGAGCGATAGTGGTGATCTGTTCAACACAGGTAAAGGTGGCGCAATTTATAAAATCACCCCGAATGGTGAAGTCAAATTATTGATTAAAGATACGCAGGATACACGTGTGATTGCGCCTAATGGTTTGCTTGCCGATGATACGGGTAATCATCTGATTTATGTAGACTTTAGCTCTGGTGTTTTGTATAGCTTGAATACATCGACTTCGACATTGTCGGATTTAGCGGATGGATTTGGCGGTGGTGATGGCGTCGTGCATCATTCCAGTGGTGTCATGTACGTGAGTGATTGGAAAAACGGCAAAGTCTATAGCGTGAATATGATGGGCGATCTATCTCTGGTCAAAGGTGGCTATCAAGCAGCGGCCGATATTGCGATCACAAAAGATGAACGCTATTTACTGGTGCCAGATATGAAAGCGGGTGAACTGGATTTTATTGCCTTAGATGGCGCTAAAACTTAATCTGAGCGTTATGCTTCATCACTGAGCATAGCGCATCGGTGATGAAGGTGGCAGTCAATCACAAGTATTTCAGTATTGAAACATCTCTGTCATCGGGCATGGCAGTAACTAAGCATCTAAATTCCCGAGCCAATGATTTCAACGTTTATTATTCTCAGTAAATTCAGTACATTAAGTGTGAAAAGATTGAATGAATGGAAGTGTTAATGCAAGAGTTAAGGCAGGTTGCGCTTAATTGCTTGGCTGATTGTCAGCTTGCAAGAAAAGTAGCATCAGTGACTGCATTGTATCAATCATGGCAATCCGGCGAGTTGCAGTTAGATACGGAAATTGAGCTCGTAGCTAAACAGCACATTCCAGGACGCCCTGAACTTCCGATTTTAGTATCTCCGCTAGAAGTGGGTAAACGCTCGATGCGCACTGAAGAAGGGCGTGCTGGTTTGATTCATGCCTTGGCGCATATTGAGTTTAATGCGATCAATTTAGCTTTGGACGCGGTTTGGCGTTTTGCAGGAATGCCTCAGCAATACTATGAGGATTGGTTGAAAGTCGCGGCAGAGGAGGCCTATCATTTTGGCTTATTAAATACGCAGTTACAAACTATGGGTTACCAGTACGGAGATTTTACCGGCCATGATAGCCTATGGGAAATGGTAGAGCGTACCCAAGAAGATGTGCTGGCACGCATGGCCTTAGTGCCGCGTACCATGGAGGCGCGTGGTTTAGATGCTAGCCCTGCCTTACGCAATAAATTTGCACAGATAGGTGATGTGGCCATGGCGGGAATTCTAGATATTATCCTGCGCGATGAAATCGGTCATGTGGCGATTGGCAATACTTGGTTTAATTGGCTATGTAGTCAGCGTAAGCTGGAGCCCATTGCTACCTACGCAAGGTTAGCTGAACAATACAGTGCGCCAACTCTGCGTAAACCCTTTAATTTAGAGGCGAGACGCCAAGCTGGCTTTACCGAAGCCGAATTGGCTTTGTTGTAGATTGTGTAAATTGACTAGGTAGCAAATAGATTAATGACGCCATCCAACCCCATGTGGTTGAGTGCATAAGTAGCTTGTGCCTGCACTACCGGCTTTGCATGATAGGCGACGCCCACGCCAGCAACCGACATCATTTTAAGGTCGTTCGCACCATCGCCAATCGCAATGGTTTGTGTCGCACCTAACCCCAAGCGGTCTCTCAGTTTGATTAACTCATCCGCTTTGGTTTGTGCATCTACAATATTACCCAATATCTTACCCGTGAGTTTGCCATCAATAATTTCTAGGGTATTCGCAATGGCATAATCTAGGCCTAACATTGCTTTCACGCGGTCTGCAAAGAAGTTGAAACCACCAGAAACCAATAGTGTCGTGATGTTGTTGGCTTTGCAATTATCTATCCACTGTTGCGCACCCGGGTTGAGTTGCAGTCGTTCGTTCAATACACGCATTAGGTCTGATTCATGCAAGCCATTAAGTAGCGCCACTCGCTCTCTCAAGCTTTGTGCAAAATCTAGCTCCCCTTGCATAGCGCGCTCAGTGATTGCTGCTACTTGAGGTTTTAACCCTGCCATATCTGCAATTTCATCTATGCACTCAATGCCAATGAGTGTGGAATCCATGTCCATCACGCATAAACCAAAATGTTGAATCAGTTGATTGTTTTCTACATAAGCACAGTCAATTTTCTGGTCTGCACAAAATTGTTGCACCGCTGGATTAATTGCAGATTGGTTAGCTAGGTAATAGCCATGCTGTGCGATTTGAACAAATTGCACGCTAGAAGCACAGAGTTGGTGAATATGGGCTAAATGAGCAAAAGTAATGGCCTTGCCTTGAACAACTAAACGCATAATTAAACAATCAGAACGTAAAGTTTTATTATACACTCGACTTTCTACTTCATTAATGGCATCAAGTGATATGACTTTGCGCTAGGCGCACGAAGTTGATGGTTTTATAGTGCGTTGCTCCGATGTGCGGTTTTTGGTCTCGTTCGCTACTTTCAGTGGCAAACATCGCCATGCGAGTTAGCCTACTAACGCAACCCAAGGTTTCCGTAGCCTACTTTTATACTTCGTACTATCTCGGTTTATGTGTTTCGTGCGCGCTGTATTCATCCTGTGTGCTCACTTATTCCTTGTTTCTCTAGCGCATTTCTCTGAATTGCGAGAAAATGTGCGTAACCTTTAAATAGAGCTATTTTTATGAATTTGCATGAGTATCAAGCCAAAACGTTACTTCAAAAGTATGGGATTCCAGTTCCGCGTGGTCAAGTCGTTGCTGTTGCCAAAGAAACCGTAGGCGTGACTACCGAAATCGCTAGTGATGGCTGGGTAGTTAAAGCCCAAGTGCATGCGGGTGGTCGTGGTAAGGCGGGTGGCGTTAAAGTGGTGAGATCTGCCGCTGAAGCACAGAATGTTGCAGGTGAGCTGTTAGGTAAAACGCTAGTGACTTATCAGAATGCGCCAGATGGGCAACCTGTGAACCAAGTATTGGTGGAAGAAACATTGCCTATCGCACGTGAGCTTTATTTATCGATGCTCGTCGATAGAACCCTAGAGCGTGTGGTTGTGGTGGCCTCTGTTGCTGGTGGTATGGATATCGAAGAAATCGCACAGACCAGCCCTGAAAAAATCTTGCAGGAAGTGTGTGATCCACTGAATGGTCTCGTCGATTTTCAAGCACGTAATTTAGCGTTTAAGCTTGATTTAAGTGGGGATCAAATTGGTGCGTTTACCAAGTTATTAAAAGGCCTATATCGCTTATTCAAAGAGAATGATTTAGCTCTCTTAGAAATTAATCCATTAGTCGTGACGAATGATGGAAAACTCTACGCATTAGACTGCAAAATGAGCGTAGACGATAATGCTTTGTATCGCCAAAAAGCCTTAGCTGAACAACGTGACTGGAGCCAGGAAGATAGCAAAGAAGCGGTGGCACATCACGCAGGTTTAAATTACATCGCGCTTAACGGCAACATTGGCTGTATGGTGAATGGTGCAGGTCTTGCGATGGCGACCATGGACTTAATTAAATTGCACGGTGGTATGCCAGCTAACTTTTTAGATGTGGGTGGCGGTGCGACGGCAGAAACCGTGGCTAAAGCGTTCAAAATTATTTTGGCTGACAGTAATGTGAAGGCAATTTTAGTGAATATTTTTGGCGGCATTATGCGTTGCGATATTATCGCAGAGGGCA
>CAZZDN010000057.1:0-11194 GCA_964652655.1 uncultured Methylotenera sp. | reverse complement strand
TGCACCCGCTTGGTGCATTAGCTACCGGTGCAGTGGCAGGTTGTCTATTTGTATGGACATTTACACTTACCCAACAGCGCTGGAAAATTGACGATGTGCTTGGCGTTTGGCCATTGCATGGTTTATGTGGTGCTTGGGGTGGTGTAGCGGCTGGTATCTTTGGTATGAAAGCGCTGGGAGGTCTTGGTGGTGTCAGTTTAGTCTCACAGATTATAGGCACTGCGTTAGGGATTTCTGTTGCGATGCTAGGTGGTTTTGTCGTGTATGGACTGCTTAAAAAATTAGTGGGAATTAGGCTGACTGCAGAAGAAGAATATGATGGTGCTGATTTGACTATTCATAAAATACCTTCTACTACGCATGACTAATTTTTAGATTTTGATCTCAACAATCGGTTAGCCTCTTATCTGATAAAATCGACTCAACAGCGCTGTTTTATGAGCGCCACGTTTTTTGATTGTATGATTTTGATGAATATGAAAAGTTGGGTAGCGTATTGATTTTTAAAAGATATGAGGCTGTCTTTTACGCTTTGCTATTAGGGATGCTCATACATATTCCGCAAAGCTTGGCCATTGATTTGCAACCTGGTGAAATCCGAGCCCCTAAACCAGATTCCAATTTGTTGATGCTGACTTATCAGCATAGTGAACGTGGCAGTCGTTATTTGCATGGGGAAAAGCAACTAGGCGAGCCTGAGATTCAGGCGTCTCAACTACAGATTCGGGCTGGTCGGTCATTTGAAATAAAAGAATATCCTGCATTTTTATATATGCAAACGCCAATAGGCTATGTGCATCCAGAAGGCTCGTTGTCGAATAATCAAGGCGATAGCGGTATCGGTGATACGACTTTTTTATTAGCATTTTGGCCTTATGCGCAACATAAAACGGGTAGCTATTTTGCGACGGGCGCCTATCTAACCATTCCTACTGGCAGTTATAATCACGAACGAGTCTTTAACGTTGGGCAAAATCGCTACAACGTAGCGCTACAAGCCGCTTATCAATCGACTATCACCGAAGATCTTCATTGGATGGCTGCGTTTGACACTGTCTGGTTTACAGACAATGATAAATTTGGTGCTCGAAGCCAAACCTTATCCCAAGATGCTTTGTATACGAGTCAAATGGGGTTGCAATATATCATTAACCCACGTTATTCATTAGGCGCAACTTACTTTTATACAAAAGGCGGAGAAACAAGTATTGATGATGTGCGTCGTGATGATATTCTCAAGCTCCAGCGCTATCAATTAACAGCGACTGCCAATTTCTCGTTTGGTCGAATTATGCTTCAGTATGGAGAAGACCTCAAAACCGAAAATGGTTTTATTGAGAACAGTCGTTGGACTCTGAGATACATACGTTTATTCTAGGTTTTTCTTGATTGGCTTTATTTTTATAACCTAAAAGTTCGCCATGTTAAAATGCAAGAATGATAGATAAATTACTCTTGGTTTAATATGGCGCGTTTTCACATAGTTATTCCCGCAGCTGGAATTGGTAATCGGATGGAAACTGCTATTCCCAAGCAGTATTTACCTTTGTCTGGCAAGCCGATGATTTCTTATAGCATTCAGACCTTCTTTGCATCACCACGTATCGCTAGCATTAATTTGGCATTAAGTCCTGAAGATTACTTCTGGCGCAAGCTAGCGCTTGATGCCAATAGCAGATTGCAACTGCACTATACCGGCGGTGAAACACGTGCGCAGACCGTGTTAAATACCTTGTTGGCTTTGCAGTCGCAAATAGATGAGGATGACTGGATATTAGTGCACGATGCTGCAAGGCCGGGTTTGACCCTAACTTTGCTCAATAGCTTGTTAGATAGTCTTGAGCATGATCCAGTGGGTGGCTTGCTGGCGCTGCCACTAGCCGATACCTTAAAGCATTCTAATGCTGATGCTCGCGTGAAAAACACGATTCCACGCGATGGCTTATGGCAAGCGCAAACACCGCAAATGTTCCGATACAGTCTGTTAAAACGTGCTTTAGAAAATTTTGATGGTACGCCTACTGATGAGGCGCAAGCCATTGAGGCACTTGGCTTGGAACCAAAACTAGTAGTAGGCTCACTAAGAAACATGAAAATTACCTACCCGCAAGATATGGCATTGATGGAAGTATTAATACAAAAGGAAATCGCATCATGAGAATTGGCCATGGTTTTGATGTGCATGCTTTAGTGATTGGTCGTAAGTGCATTATCGGTGGGGTGGACATTCCACATGAAAAAGGACTGGATGGGCATTCGGATGCAGATGTATTGTTGCATGCCATTTGTGACGCTTTACTTGGTGCAGTTGCGTTGGGCGATATTGGTAAGCATTTTCCCCCGACAGATATGCGATACAAGGGCATTGATTCTCGACAATTGTTGAGACATGTAGTGAACTTGGTGAGGGAGCGTGGCTATGTTGTGGGTAATATTGATGCGACTGTGATGTGTGAGGCGCCTAAGTTAGGTCCGCATACAGCTGCGATGTGTGTTCATATTGCAGCTGATTGTGAGGTAGAGGTCGGACAAATCAATGTGAAAGCCACCACGACCGAAAAACTTGGCTTTACTGGCCGAGGTGAGGGGATAGCAGCAGAGGCTGTATGCTTGCTTAAGCCTATTTAAACCTATCTGCTAAAGGCTACTATGCTCCGTTGGTTTGAAAACCTGTTAAATCCTTTTCCTGCAAAAGAAATCACCCCACCTCCTAATGCTTTATGGCCATTCTTATGGTCATGCACCAAAGGTTCGCGTGTATTTATATTAGTGATGACATTTTTTACCGCGATGATCGGCGGTTTTGAAGCCATGCTATTTGCTGTTATGGGTAGGGTGGTGGACTGGTTAAGTAAAACCTCGCCAGCATTATTGTGGCAAACCGAGAAGAATCACTTGTTGATGTTGGCAGGGTTGCTGATTTTTAGTGGTGTGCTGATAGCGGTGCAAACGCTGATTAAACACCAGACATTGGCAGGAAATTTCCCAATGCGTTTGCGCTGGAATTTTCATCGATTAATGCTTGGGCAAAGCATGAGTTTTTATCAAGATGAGTTTGCTGGGCGCGTTTCTGCCAAAGTGATGCAAACTGCCTTAGCAGTACGAGATGTATGGTTTATTGTGGCGGATATCTTGGTGTTTGTGGTGATTTACTTTGTGACCATGGTGGCAGTGGTCGGGCACTTTAACGCCATTGTAGTGCTGCCTTTTCTGGTGTGGGTTGTATGCTATGTCATTTCACTCAGCTACTTTGTACCCAGGTTAGCCAAGGTCTCGCAAAATCAGGCGGATGCACGCTCTCTCATGACTGGGCGTATCACCGATGCCTACACGAATATCAGTACAGTTAAATTATTCTCACATGCAGGTCGTGAGGCATATTATGCCAAGTCTGCCATGAGTGAGTTTTTGGGTACCGTACACAAGCAAATGCGCTATGTTTCAGGGGTGGAATTTACCAATCATATTTTGAATATGTTGTTAGTGATTGCAACTTCTGGCGTTGCTCTCTGGTTATGGACCCATAATGAAGTAAGTGTCGGCGGTGTGGCTGCGGCTACTGCAATGGCATTGCGACTTAATGGTATTTCACATTGGGTGATGTGGGAGCTTACCTCACTGTATGAACATATCGGTACGGCGCAGGATGGAGTGAACACACTTTCGTTAACCCAGCAAGTTATCGATAAACCAGACGCCCCAGCCTTGAAAATCAGTAGGGGTGAAATTATTTTTGATCAGGTAGATTTTGCATATGGAATGCAGGCCTCGGTACTAAAAGCGTTAAGTTTGAAAATTAAGCCGGGTGAAAAAGTGGGCTTGGTCGGGCGCTCTGGTGCTGGTAAATCGACTATCGTGAATCTGTTGTTACGGTTTTACGATGTGGAGCATGGTCGTGTATTGATTGATGGACAGGATGTACGCGAAGTGACTCAAAATAGTCTGCGTAGCCAGATTGCGATGGTCACGCAAGACACTTCTCTATTGCATCGCAGTGTACGCGAGAATATTCTCTATGGAAGGCCAGATGCGACAGAGCAAGAAATGATTAATGCAGCGAAACGTGCAGAGGCTCACGAATTTATTCTAAATCTGCGTGATGCGAAAGGCCGCACTGGCTATGATGCACATGTCGGCGAGCGTGGCGTGAAACTATCTGGCGGACAACGTCAGCGTATTGCAATTGCTCGCGTGATGCTTAAAGATGCACCAATTTTGCTACTCGATGAGGCCACCAGTGCACTAGACTCTGAAGTGGAGCAGGCAATACAGGCGAGTCTTTATGATTTGATGCAAGGTAAAACTGTGGTGGCAATTGCACATCGGTTATCAACCATTGCGGCAATGGATAGGCTGATTGTACTGGACGAAGGTGCAATTGCAGAGGAAGGCGATCACCAGACTTTGATTGCGCAAGGTGGTTTATATGCAACCTTATGGGCGCATCAAAGTGGTGGCTTTTTGGGCGGCGAGTAGATTGTTTTTCTCTATGTCATTAGCCTGAATCTTTTCAAACTTCAGTTGGGAATCATTTCCACAGCGAATGTAAGGTGTCGTCTGGATTATCTATTTTTGTGTGATAAGCGATTGCTTTTCAGACGATTATTCAACAATCATTACTTAACAAAATTAACTAATCATTGTATCAAGGCGCTTGTAGCGCATGACTATCATTTTATTGTTAGTGTTTAATGATGATTGATTTATCATTTTTCTTGGCGGCGCTGTGCTGAACTAGTAAAGGTTCGTGCTGAGATGCAAGCGATTTGATGAAAGTGCGCTTAACTCAGTTTTTATTGCTAACTATGCTTAGCTATTGGGGTAGTGTGTAATGTAAGAGACGCATGTGAGAATCTTCATTATTGACAACGAATTGGCTGCCTTTAAAAGCAGCCAATCTAATTTTGATGATGATACCGTTTTGGTTTTTTAACCAAGTAACACAGACTAAGTAACTTAGATTAAGCAACTAAGATTAAGTAACTTAAATATAGTCGTTTAACGATTATCACTTACTCTATTTAAGATACTGCTAGGCGCGTTCTCTCACAACTAAACCTTGAAGTCTGCCTAGTGTTTTTGAGAAAGCTAACACTTCCTCATTAGGGATTTGGCGAATCGTTTTTTGTGTAGCAGTGTCAATCACTTTGACAATCATGCGACCTGCTTCTTCATCCATCGAGAATTGAACGGTTTGTAAAGCAGGGGCAACCAGTTCATTTAATTTACTCACTGCGGCTGTAAGCATTGCTTTGTTAGCCTCAGTAGGCGTTCTATTATCAGATGATTCTACTGATTTAAGTGCAGTGCGATTAGCGCTAGCAGTTTGCGCGACAGCTCTAGTGTCTGTAGCTTGCTGTGTTGCGACTGGCACTCTGATGCCACCGTATGCATCTAATGATGAATTAAACATGTGTTAGCCCTTAATGTTACGTCTTAAATTTTTATTGATTGATAAATTAAGTTACATTTTGCGTTATCTCATAACTCTTTATCGGCAGTGAATTGAGATACTTTAGGGTAAAGATGAAAAATATTTAAAATAATTTTTAAATTTATTAAATAGTTCATTTATTCAGATAGTTATCAATTTAATAATTTTAAAATTTAGTATATTTTTCATGATTTTTAACAATTTATTTACTCGCTACCTTAGGTTTCAGAGGTTAAATTTTTAAAAACTAACATTCTTTTTTATCTAAGAGTGCTTATCGGTTAGCATGCTATCTGCATCTATTTGATCTTATAGGAAAGCGATGAAGCTTTACGAGCAACTTGCTAATTCAATTGCGCAATCTATTCAGGAAGGTGTGTTATGCCGTGGAGATAGGTTGCCTTCTGTGCGTCAAGCCAGTGTTAGCCGTAATGTTAGCCCTGCTACGGTATTAGAGGCCTATTATCTACTTGAAGCACGCGGCCTAATTACTGCGCGTGAGCGCTCTGGTTACTTTGTGACCAGCGGCGCAGTGAATATCCCGTCTTCACCTGCACCTGTGATTGAGTGCCAATTAGAGCCAACGCAGGTAGATATGAGTGAGCTGGTGTTTGAGGTGTTGGAGTCGATTCGGCTTAAAAATGTCGTGCCTTTGGGCTCTGCATTTCCTAGTCCTTTGCTTTTTCCAAGAGTCAATCTCGCCAAAACCATGGCATCCAGTGTGCAGCTGATGGATCCTTGGGCTAGTGTAGATAATCTAAGTGCTGGGGATATGAATCTTAGGCGTCAGATTGCGTTGCGTTACATGATTGATGGATTGCATGTGACAGCGGATGAGGTTGTCGTGACGAATGGTGCGTTAGAAGCATTGAATCTATGCTTGATGGCGGTTACGCGACCTGGAGACACCATTCTTATTGAATCACCAACCTTTTATGCGGCACTACAATCTATAGAACGTATAGGTTTACGTGCAGTGGAGATTCCTAGTCACCCTAAAGACGGGATTGATTTGGCCGCAATGGAGCGCGCAATTTTGCAGTATCAGCCCAAAGTTTGTTGGTTGATGACTAACTTTCAGAACCCGTTAGGGAGTTTGCTTTCTAATGAAAAGAAACAGGCCTTGGTGGCACTCATCACCAAATATCAATTGCCGTTAATTGAAGATGATGTTTACGGTGAGTTATATTTTTCCGATAAACGACCAATCCCTGCAAAAGCTTTTGATACCGAAGGCTTGGTGATGCATTGTTCATCATTTTCTAAATGCCTTGCACCTGGTTATCGGGTAGGGTGGGTCGCACCTGGAAAGTTTGCAAAAGCGGTCGCTCGACTTAAGTTAACGACCACTATTTCTGCATCAGTTCCGGCACAGGTGGCAATAGCGAGGTACTTGCAGAAAGGTGGTTATGATAAGCATCTACGTAATTTACGCCACGCTTTATTGGTGAATCAAATTAAATTCGTAGAGGCACTTGAGCGTTATTTTCCTGTTGGTACCTGTCTCACTTTGCCGCAGGGCGGGTACTTTTTGTGGGTCAAGTTGCCAGAAGGCATCAACGCACTTGAACTGCATAAGCTTGCGCTAAATCATGATATTAGTATTGCGCCTGGGCCGATATTTTCTGCGCAACGCCAATTTGCCAGCTACATTCGTTTGAATTATGGACATATTTGGGATGCGCGTATTGAAGGGGCTTTGGCAACACTAGGCGCCTTAGTCTCTAAATTAACACCGATACAATCGTTTTAGAACTGACTTCATCTGTTATGCTTTTTTTACAAGCATCTGTCTCTGTTATTGATTAGCCCCAAGCCTTAAGCTTTAGTCACTGTAAAAAATAACTTGGTTGTTTTATTTAAGCCAATTTTTAAGGTGATTAAATGTATATCTATGATGAAATAGATCAAAAGTTAGTGGAGCAGCGCGTTACTCAGTTTAGAGGACAGACGAAACGCTTCCTTAATGGGCAGTTATCTGAGGATGAATTTAGGGTATTGCGCTTACAAAATGGATTGTATATCCAGCGACATGCTCCGATGTTGCGCGTGGCAATTCCGTATGGCATGTTAACTTCAAATCAACTGCGAACATTGGCTTACGTTGCGCGTCGTTGGGATAAAGGTTACGCGCATCTCACCACTAGGCAGAATATTCAATTCAATTGGCCACGCCTGGAGGATGCACCAGATATTTTGGCTAAGCTGGCTACTGTGCAAATGCATGCGATTCAAACCAGTGGCAATTGTATTCGTAATACCACGACAGACCATTTTGCTGGCGTGGCGCATGATGAAATCATTAACCCACTCATTTGGTGCGAAATTATCAGGCAGTGGTCTATGCTACACCCTGAGTTTGCATTTTTACCGCGCAAATTCAAAATCGCTGTGAGTGGTTCCGTTACGGATAGAGCCGCCATTGGTGTTCATGATATTGGCTTGCAAGCAGTTGAAATTAAAGGTGTGTTTGGCTTTGGTGTGTTTGTAGGTGGGGGCTTGGGCAGAACACCGCTGGTTGGCAAGTTGATTAATCCTTTTGTGGCTTGGTATGACTTGCTGACTTACTTGCAGGCAACGTTGCGAGTATATAACTTACATGGCAGACGAGATAATAAATACAAAGCACGCATCAAGATATTGGTTAAAGACCTCACACCAGAGGTGTTTGCACAGCAAGTAAATGAACAATGGGTAAGTATTAAAGGTGGTGCGGATACTGTTACTGACGAGTTTGTTAGTGCGATTGCAGATAAATTTACCTGGCCCAGCTATCAACAGTTGCAAGATGATGGCAGTGCCAGTATTGCGCATCACTTGGAGACCAACGTTGCTTTTGCTCGTTGGGTTCGCACGAATATTCACCAGCATAAAGTCTATGGTTATTCATCAGTAACAGTGTCTTTGAAAGCGACAGGATCTCCTCCTGGCGATATCACTGCAGACCAGATGGATGTCATTGCCGAAATGGCCGATCAGTATGGGTTTGGTGAACTGCGCGTTTCACATGAGCAAAATATCATTTTGCCTGATGTTAAAACCTCGTCACTTTATGCTTTATGGCAAGAATTGAGCGTGCTTGATTTGGCCACCCCTAATATCGGTTTAATTACCAATATCATTGCCTGCCCTGGCGGCGATTATTGCAGTTTAGCCAATGCAGTTTCAATACCGGTAGCAGAAGCTATCCAGAAAAAATTTGATGATTTGGATTATGTACACGAGATTGGTGAACTTGATCTTAATTTATCTGGCTGTATGAACTCTTGCGGGCATCACCATGTAGGTCATATCGGGATTTTAGGTGTAGATAAGGCTGGTGAGGAGTGGTACCAAATTACGTTAGGCGGCAGGCAATCTGGCGCGCTCAAGACTAATGTCGACGCTAACTTAGAACGTAATGCAAATGCGGCAATAGGTCGAGTAATTGGGCCATCGTTTGCGCGTGAGCAAGTGCCTGATGTGATTGCGCGATTAATCCAAACATATTTATCCATACGCGAGAGTGATGTAGAGCGATTTATTGATGTGGTCGATCGTATCGGGATTGAGCCTTTTAAAAACGACGTTTATACGGATCCGTTATTGGCAAAATCACCAAACTTAGTGAGGAACACCAATGTCTGAATACAGTAAAAACTTGATTCGTAATAGTCAACTTACCGTGAATGACTTGCAATGCTTTGATGTGAACAATGAAGCCGCATTACTGGTTCCACCCGACGATGCAACCTGGCTGGTGACTTTTGATAATTGGATTGCCCATCGGACTCTGTTGGAGAATAGAGCGTTCCCTGTGGCCGTGCTGATTAGCTCTGATGCAGATCTTGATGGTGATCTTAGCCAGCAAGTGCATGCTTTGTGTAAAGCAAATATTGCATTGATTGCAATCGACTTCCCAAGCTATACAGATGGTAGAGGTTACTCTTTGGCGCAACTGCTAAGAAATATCTATCAATGGACTGGTGAACTCAGAGCCGTGGGTGATGTGATGATTGATACCGTGTATTACCAAGCCAGATGCGGATTTGATAGCTTTCTGATTAAGCCTGGACATGATGCGCAACTGGCATTGGCTGCTTTAGATACGTTTAGTGATACTTACCAAAAATCTTATCGACAGCCGATTAAAAAATAATACCTCTCAATATTAATGGATAAAGACAGACACATAACTTTAACTTAAGTTGTTCTAAGTAAGGACTGCAAATGAAAGATGCGAATACTAAAACTACATCTAAGAAAATCATCCCTATTGCGCCTGCGCAAGGTGGTTTTATGCCGATGTATGAAGCACAGGCGAAGATTTATCCTCGCAACACTGCTGGTTTCTTCAAAAACTGGCGTTGGGTCATGATATGGATTACACAGATTGTATTTTATGGTGTGCCTTGGTTGCAGTGGGGTGAGCGTCAGGCGATGCTTCTAGATATCAGTACCCATCGTTTCTATATTTTTGGTTTGGTGCTATATCCACAAGATTTAATTTATCTGGTTGTGATACTTATTATCTCAGCGTTAGCTTTGTTTCTATTTACTGCTGTCGCTGGTCGCTTGTGGTGTGGTTTTTCTTGTCCGCAGTCCGTTTATACCGAAATATTTTTATGGATGGAACGTAAAATTGAAGGGGATAGAGCTGCGCGTATGCGCTTGGATAGTGGCAGGTTTGGCCCTAAAAAGCTATATGTAAAATCCGTGAAACATTTGGCTTGGATTAGCTTCTCTATTTTTACCGGGTTTACTTTCTTAGGCTATTTTTCACCAATACGTGATTTATTGCATAGTATTCTTGAATTTAAACTCAGCCCGTGGGAAACGTTCTGGATTTGTTTTTATGGCCTAGCCACTTATGGCAATGCTGGCTTCCTGCGTGAGCAAGTATGCAAGCACATGTGCCCTTATGCACGTTTTCAGAGTGCAATGTTCGATAACGATACTTTAATCGTCACTTATGACCAAGAACGAGGTGAGCCACGTAGTGGCCGCTCGAGAAAGGTAGATGCAAAACAGGAAGGTCTGGGTGACTGTATTGATTGCAATTTCTGTGTGCAAGTGTGCCCAGTGGGGATTGATATCCGCAATGGCTTGCAGTACGAGTGTATTAGTTGCGGCTTATGCGTGGATGCATGTAACAGTATTATGGATAAAATGAATTATCCACGAGGCTTAATCAGGTTTACTACACAAAATGGTTTGGCTCAGCACTGGACTAAGCATCAAGTGATACAAAAGATATTGCGTCCGCGCGTGCTGATTTATAGCGCGATGCTACTACTGCTTTCCTTAGGCTTGGTTACCTCATTGGCGCTACGACCATCGTTCAAAGTAGATGTGAATCGTGACCGTGGTGTGATGTCCAGGCTGGTATCTGGCGGTAAGGTGGAAAATGTCTATCAGTTACAAATTACCAATGTGACTGAGGTCAAAGAAACTTATCGCGTATCAGTGAAAGGTCTTGATGGCTTGACGATGGTTTCACAAAGCCAGTTTACGGTAGAGCCAGCGAATGAGCGATTAGTCGCCCTGAGTCTGCAAATTGCTGATGGCGCCATACGCAGTGGTACGCACCCAATTATGTTTGAAGTGGAAGCATTGAGCACTAAAGAGCGTATCACGCAAAAATCTATCTTCTATATGTCTCGATAGTGTATGTGCTTGGATGGTAATACATAAAGTTAAGGGCACCTTAAGAGTGCCCTTTTTTGTGATGACAATGCTATGAAGGCAAAGCTAAGTTTAGCCTTGTTTGATGATGGCTTT
>CAZZDN010000056.1:0-11230 GCA_964652655.1 uncultured Methylotenera sp. | reverse complement strand
CGTAGTGGTGACAAACCCTTTTTCTAAAACACCTTCAAGACTCATGATTCAATTAATCCCATTCCAATGCGCCCTTCATCCACTCGTAGATGAAGCCAATCACAAGCACGCCTAAAAAAACCATCATCGCCAGAAAACCGAATAAGCCTATTTCACGCAGCACCACAGCCCACGGAAACAGGAACGCGATTTCCAAGTCGAACAAAATAAATAGGATAGCAACAAGATAGTAACGCACGTCGAACTTCATACGCGCATCTTCGAAGGCTTCAAAGCCACATTCATACGGGGAGTTTTTTGCAGAATCAGGTCTGCTTGGAGAGACTAGTTTAGAGAGGATTAGCGGGCCAACACCAACGGCCAAGCCTACAAGAATAAACAGCAATATCGGAAAATAATTTTCTAGCACTAACAAACCCCAGACTAAATTACTAAAGAATTTGCAACAAATAAACACTACGCTTTTTTGTCACCAAAAACTAACAACTTCCAGACTAGATTTACTACTTGTAACCAAAAAATCAAAACTACTAACAAACTACTAAATGGTGCCGACGGAGAGACTCGAACTCTCACGACTTTCGTCACTACCCCCTCAAGATAGCGTGTCTACCAATTCCACCACGACGGCAATTACTAAACGATTATTTTGGCACAGCCTCTGTAGCAGGCACCGGTGTACCAGAAGGTGCGGCCTTGGTAGTTTGTGCAGACTCAACAGCAATTGCCTTCACCACACTACCACCACTCGCTTTATCACTTGCCATGTAAGCCAAAGTTAAACTGGTAACAAAAAACACAAACACAAAGCCAGCTGTTGCACGGCTCATAAAATTGGACGAGCCTGAAACACCAAATAAACTGCCTGATGCACCACTGCCGAAGGAAGCGCCCATATCAGCGCCTTTACCATGCTGCAACAATACCAAACCAATAACACCGCAGGCAGCTAAAACGTGAATTACTAATACTATATTTTCCATTATTTACCTTATTTGACCTTCACAAAACATCTGAATCATCGGTGACACCCCGATAAAAATAATGTGCCAACCACTAAATCAAGATGCCGCTCGGCAAACTCCTTCAAATTCTTGTGCACTTAATGAACATTTGCCAATTAAGCCACCATCAATATCTTGCATACGGAATAATTGTACCGCATTTTGCGGATTTACGCTCCCCCCGTAAAGGATTTTCAAGGCGCTTGCAGCCTCTTTATTATGGCTTGCAATTCGATTACGTATAAACTCATGCATACTCTGCGCTTGATCGGGAGTAGCCGCTAATCCAGTGCCAATCGCCCAAATAGGTTCATATGAAACTACCGCACCAGAAAAAACTTCCGCACCGTAGCGATTGATGATGGTGTCAATCTGCTTCGCTACGACCATCTCCATTACACCAGCTTCGCGCTCAATTAAGGTTTCACCAACACAAAGAATCGGTGTTAGGCCATGCGACTTGGCTTGCATAAATTTTGCCGCAATGTTCTCATCAGACTCACAGTAAGCGGTGGCTCTCTCAGAATGCCCAATAATGACATATGTTGCACCGAAATCGTTCAACATATTTGCACTAACTTCCCCTGTAAATGCACCAACGGAGTCTTTACTTAAATTCTGAGCCCCCCACGCAATCACAGAACCATTGAGCAAACTTTGCGCCTGAGCAAGGTATGGATATGGAACGCATACGACAACATCCACAGTATTTAAAGTGCTCAATCGATCTAGATAATCAATCATTAGCTGATGGTTTGATATTAAGTTGCCGTGCATTTTCCAGTTGGCAACCACTAATTTTCTAGGCATGCTACCCCTAAATTTATTGAGATTTTTAAACGAAAGCGATACAACTCGGGTTTGGCAACCCAAGCCTGTAAGCAAAGAACACCAACGAAACAAATCAGGCGATATTTGCAAGTATCAAAATCGTCTGACATTGTATCTTAATTTTAGAAATTAGCACCCAAGCTACATTGATAGTATGATTGATTATGATTAAAAAACTTGCACTTATTCTTTTCATTTCAGCCACGTTTCACCTTAAGGCGTATGCTGAACCTCCAACGAACGGCACATGGTCTAACATTAAGAATACGCTTTCTGACACATGGAATTCAGATGCTTATGAACTGTATCTGCCAGTCAATACATGGCACAACCGTCATTACTATAGCAGAGAAAAAATTGATGAATACAATGAGCAACCATGGGGCTTAGGCGTCGGGAAATATAGATATGATGAGTATGGTAACTGGCATGGCATCTATGCAATGGCATTTGCAGACTCTCACAGTAAATTTGAACCAGTTACTGGATACGCATTCCAAAAAATGTGGCATCCGAGCCAAAATTTTCAGTTAGGCGCTGGATATACAGTTGGGGTGACATTACGTGAAGACTTCAACTACATGCCATTACCAGTTATTGCCCCTATCGCCTCGATTGAATATAAACAACTAGCACTTCAATCTACTTATATTTTTGGTGGGCAAGGCAATGGCAATATCTTATTCACTTGGATCAAATGGCAGGTTAAATAATGCATGAAATTAACAACGACAAACAGAACTTCTGTTGCCTTGCTATTTCCCAAGACATACTATTTCAAACGTCTTGAGATTTAAATTTAACATTTATAATTCTTTATAAAAAATCTTGATAATATCAATAGCAATCAACCAGCCTGCTTTAAATTAACAGTAGTATCAAATCAATTGATTTAGCTGAGAGCGCACTTCTATCGACAACTCAGAAGCGGTTAATCCAATCGGGCCAATCCCTTGGCTCACCAAAGCATCGGCAGCGCTTCCGTGCACAAAAACAGCTAATTGAGTAGCGTACAGTGGCGACAAACCTTGCGCAATGAGGCTTGCAATTATGCCAGCCAAGACATCACCAGTGCCACCAACCGATAGTGCTGGGTTGCCTGTAGTATTGATCCAATGCTGTTTTTCTCGATTAGCAATGACAGTTCCCGCCCCCTTAAGTACACAAATCACTCGCATTGATTGTGCCAATTCAATTGCGATGCTAAGCCTATCGGCTTGAACAGCTTCTATGGCTGAAGACATCAACCTAGCAGCTTCGCCTGGATGTGGCGTCAAAATTGTGTATCCTTGCCTAGTTCGAATCAACTCCAGTAAGTGTGGATACTTTGCAATGAGGTTGAGCGCATCCGCATCAAGCACTAAAGTCTGTTCTTTTTTAAGCCAAAAGGTAAGCAATGATAAGGCAGTTTCGGATTGACCCAAACCTGGCCCAATCACCAATGCGTTTAAGTGAGGCAAGTTTGCAATGCTATCTGGCTTACGTATCATAAGCTCAGGATATAGCATATCTACCTCAGGCGAAGATTGAGCGATCATTCCTGTATAAACACGGCCTGCACCAGAAAGCAATGCTGCTCTTGAGGCAAGCAAGACTGCCCCTAACATTCCATTATCCCCGCCGATAACTGCAACACTACCAGATGTTCCTTTGTGCGCATCTAAAGGTCGCGGAGGCAAAGCAGGCTGAAACATTTGCTTAGTGAGTAAATGTGAGTCGATTTGCATAATGATGCTTAAACTTTCACATACCTGATATTTAATTGTATTTTTTGCGCACCATTGTAGCTATTGGTTTGCAATTGATAGGCGGCTTGAATCTGATCATCTAAAAACTCAGATTGATTAAAGTAAATTGCATCAATTAAGGCTGATGAATGACTTGAGCGCGCTTTTAAAGTGAGTTTTAAATGTTTTTCCGCCAAAATACGCTGATTGACCACCTCAAAATCGTCAAAAAACAAAGGCGGAGGAAAGCCCTGTCCCCATACCTGGTTTTCTAATGCTTGCGCTATGGTGTAAGTCATTTCATCTGGACTGAGACTACCATCCACCTCCAACACCGCTTCCAAATCTGCTTCTGTTAGCAGACTTCTCACTACCGCTTCAAAGCTTACTTTAAATAAATCAAAGTCTTCGGATTTAATTGTCAGCCCAGCTGCCATCGCATGCCCGCCAAATTTCAATAGAAGGTCTGGCTGATGTTTACTCAGCAAATCCAGTGCATCACGCAGATGCAAGCCAGCGATAGAGCGTCCAGAACCTTTAAGCAAACCTGAGCCACCATCTGCAAATGCAATCACAGGACGATGATGGCGCTCTTTAATACGTGAAGCTAAAATCCCAATCACACCCTGATGCCAATCTGGTTCATAAATGCTGATGGAGTATTGATCTGCAATCGATATATCATCCAGCGATATATTCGCACTTTCTTGCATATCCGCCTCTATACTGCGCCTTTGTTTATTTAAATCATGCAGTTGCTGTGCAAGGATAGCCGCATCCTTTTCTGACTCCGCTAACAAACACTGAATACCCAGCGTCATATCATCTAACCGGCCTGCGGCATTCATTCTAGGCCCTACGTAAAAGCCTAAATCTTGTGCCATCACGTTCGCAGGCTCTTTCCCTGCAACTTTAAGGATAGCTGAAATGCCATGACTACAAGCACCAGCACGGATTCTGCGTAAGCCTTGTTCTACTAAAATACGGTTGTTTTCATCGAGCTTCACCAAATCCGCAACTGTACCTAGTGCGACTAAATCTAACAACTCCGTCAGATTAGGCTCTGCTTGCGTTTGAAATGCCCCCTGCTCACGTAATTCGGCACGCAATCCCAATAAACAATAAAACATCACCCCAACCCCAGCTAGATGCTTGCTGGGAAAAGTGCATCCACGCTGATTAGGATTCACAATGCAAGCCGCATCTGGCGTTTGTGCTGCCGGTAAATGGTGATCTGTAATCAATACCTGTATACCCATTGCATTGGCTGTAGCAACACCATCTACACTAGCAATACCATTATCAACGGTGATGATCATATCTGGCGCAGATGTAGCAGCAAGTTTGACGATTTCTGGGGTAAGGCCGTAGCCATATTCAAAACGGTTCGGTACGAGAAAATCCACATTTGCACCAAACAAACGTAAGCCTTTTACCGCAACAGCAGTAGCAGTTGCGCCATCCGCATCGTAGTCACCAATCACTAATAGCTTTTTCTTTGCTTTAATCGCATCGGCGAGCAACTTAGCCATGGTTTGATTATTGGTAAGTTGCTGTGGTGGCAATAATGCAGCTAACTGAACACTTGTTTGTGCTACATCTGACACCCCTCGCGCGGCCAGCAAACGTGACATCAACGCCGACAAACCTGCTGATTGGAGGCGTTGCACAATATATGCCGGCGCATTGCGTTGTGATATTGCGGTCATACCAAATACTCACTCATCGATTTGGCCTTGCGCCAAAATTTATAAAAATCAATTGGCTTAATTTCTGCTACTAGCGTTTTCTCATCACAACTTAAATGCATGACCAATCGCGATATTTTTCTTGATTTTAATGCATCGATTAATAGTTGAAAGGTAGCATCATCCGACGACTGCGCAGGTGTTAACTGCAAACGCGCGCTAGACTGTGCGAGCAGAGATGTGATTGTTTCAAGTAAAGAAGCAGAGGCTTTTCGATAAGGGACACCAACGCGCTCAGCCAACGCTCGGTAAAAAACATCATGCCCAACCATCACATCAACGGCAACAGTCGGTTGTGTTGTCAAAGCAGCTGGCATTAAGCCACCACCAGAAAACCAAACACTATTCACAGGAGTCTCCCCCATCTGCTCACGCGATTCATTCGCTGCGTGACCATGTAATAGCATTTGCACTTCATTTAGATAAGCTATCCAACGACTAGCTTCTGCCCCTTGCGGCATAAAGTGTGCAATATTTCTACCTTGAGCTATCGCAGGCAGGATAGTTTTAATTTCAGGCGTCTTTGCTAAATGTACATACCATGCACCCGAGTTACCTAGGCAAAATGTTAAACCATCCTGTTTAAAATGCTGATTTAAACTCAGCATGATTGCTTGCGCATGTTCACGCGACACAAGCAATGGGCAAGGTTCACTCAAGCAAAAACTATCTCGTTGCAACACCAAGTGAACAGGATCTGCACGAAGCCAATATGCTTCTCCCAAATCCAGCCCATCACTTGCCGCAGCTATCGCAGCAATTGGATAATCTGGCGCTGACATGAGGTGATGTTGCTCGCAAAGCATTGCCTCTAGAGGCAAATCGACAAAGCTGACATTCGCCTTAGAAAGTAAATACGCCAACGCACTGCTTTTAGGCAACGAAAATAAGGTGCCAGTTGAGATGCAATCTACAGTAAGTTTCACAATCTTTTTCAATTAGTTAGATTAAGTTGTGATTTTACTTGGAACAACCTTACCATGGGATAAATGACATAAAAAAACCTAGTAGCATTGCTTGCTACTAGGTCATTGCTATCAAATGCCTTGCTATTACCTACATCTGCATCAACATGCAGGACCAATCCGTATAACTAGTAATAACGACGATCGTTTCTATCGTAGCGCCCATCACGATGACCATCTCTCCAGTCTTGCTTACCATGACCACGATAACCTTTCCAACTTCCATCACGAGGATGATCCGGTGCAAGGTAACTAATCTGCGAAGCCGCATAACGATTTGGCGCCACCGCCACACTCACGTCCACATAGCGTCCAGGGTGTTCATTTGTCACCGTGTTATATGTTCTACCATTATATTCATAAGTAACAAAGTAACCTGTATTGACCGTTTGCCAGCGATCTACCTGATAGCACACTTCCACAGGCACATTACGTGTCACGACATTTTGACGGCTACTTGAAATGCGGTCGCCAGCAATCGCACCAACACCTGCCCCTACTGCTGCAGCGGCAACACGACCACTCCCTTTGCCTACAGTACTACCTAATAACCCACCAGCAATACCACCGATGACTGCACCAGTGATTGAGTTTCCGCCTTGTGAGTAACTTTGCTGCTGATATTCAGTACGACATTCTTGCTGTGGAACATTAATACGCTCAGTTTGCGGGCTAACGGAAATCACGCGAGCAGTATCAATATATTGATCAGTTGCCAGCGCTGGTGTTGCAAATACAGCAGCAAATAGTGCTGGTACAGCCATTTTTGCACGCATGCTATTGACAACATTCAACTTAAAATTACGCATTTCACTTCTCCTGTGTTTCTCATTATGTTTAAGTCACCTACTTAACTGAATCCAGTTAAATAAAATATTTGTGACCATGAGCAGATAACGCGATGATTTTGAATTGGCTGACTAGCAATTGTTAATGGTTTGTAACTCATGATTTTACGTAGGCAGAGGCCAATACAGAAAATCACGTATCACTTTCTAAATCCAAATCTGGTATATGATTAAAGGCAATCCGCATAGGCGCATCTTTTAGCGCTTCATGTGCGCCGCCAAAATAAATTGTGTTTTTGCCAAACTTTGCATTCAAAGTATCAATTGCGCGATTTAACTTCTTTTCGCTCTCAAGTGGCGCTATTTGGAATAAATCACGTGCCACTTCATCTGCAGTCACTAATCCTGAAAAAGACACACCAACCGCATAAGGTTCGGCATCCGTTTTAGGATATTGCTGCATGAAGGTTTCTAGTGCTTCAATAAGACGTAGGGTGTTATCCGTTGGTGAAACAGCACTTTCCTTCTGCCAGCTTGGTTGATTTCTAAACTTAACCTTCACGCTGATTCTTGAAGCCAACAAATCGTAACTACGCATACGCATACAGGCTTTTTGCAATAAACGGTGTAACACCGCTCTAACACCGACTTCGTCACGTTGCTCAGGTGGCATCACGTGTGAATGCCCTAAACTACTACGTGCATTTTTAACGTAATAAGGCTCTATCCCACGCAATTTATCATACATACGCTCTCCCTCAACGCTGCCCCATGCCACTTGCAACTGTTGCCGATTAGCTTCGTATAACTGCTCTACAGTGTTAATTCTGTATCGATTTAAGCGCGCCTCCATCTGCTTACCTATACCGTTTAAGTCACGTAGTTTTAAACCGTATAAGCGCTGCGGCAACTCATGCGGTGCTATCAACACGCAGCCATCGGGCTTTTGCATATTAGAGGCAACTTTCGCCAAAAAAGTATTAGGTGCAATGCCGATAGAGCAACGGATAAAATCTCCCGCTTTTTCCGCTAATGTCGATTTAATCTTAGCCGCTAATTTAAGCGCATTTTCCGGCTGCTGCTGGCTACCTGTAAGCTTACAAACCATTTCATCAATGGAAAGCACTTTCTCTACGTGTGTGCAACTTTCAACAATATCGATTAAAAAATGGTGGTACTGCACATAGACTGGTGGCCGCGCTTCCACAAAAATAATATCCGGGCAAAGTTTGCGCGCCTCACTGACCAGCGTCCCCGTTTTAATGCCAAAGGCTTTTGCTTCATAGCTTGCAGCAATACAACAAGTGGTTTCGGCCATTACCGCCAGCACACCAATTGGCCTGCCGCGTAACTCAGGCACCAACTGCTGCTCAACCGAAGCAAAATAAGAATTAAAATCTACATATAAAGCATTTAACTGCATGGACAATGGCGATAAGAAATATTGAGAGAAAATGAATGTTTAGCCAGATGTTTGGACTAACCATACAGCAGATAATTAGCACCCAACATAAAATATAGACTAAATATCTTAGACATTATTATAAGGATTAGATGATGAGTCATGAAGAAATTGCCGTATTTGCCGGCGGTTGCTTTTGGTGCACAGAGCCAGTATTCAGCCAACTGAACGGGGTAAATAAAGTGGTATCTGGCTACATTGGCGGACATACCAGCAACCCAACCTACAAACAAATTTGCAATGGCGATACTGGCCACGCCGAAGCGATTCAAATCACTTACGATGCAACTATTATTAGCTTTGAAACACTATTGGAAATATTCTTTGTATCGCACGACCCTACCACGCCTAACCGACAAGGTAACGATATTGGCACGCAATACCGCTCTGCGGTATTCTGCCAAAATGAAGCGCAACATACAGCTACAACTAAAATGATTATCGAACTAAACCAGCAACACATTTGGGACAACCCGATAGTGACAGAAGTCAATAATGCCGAAGTGTTCTACCCAGCAGAAGATTACCACCAGTACTATTTTGATAAAAACCCCAACCAACCTTACTGCATGGCTGTCGCCGCCCCAAAAGTGGCTAAGATACGGGCGAAGTATGCGCAACTAATTAAAAATTAAGTGTGCGATGAAATCAATGGGGTCACAACTAAATGGAGTCAGACCCCGTTTATTTACGCTATTTAATTGTGTAATGTCACCTATTTGTTGATATTGAGGTTATCCATATAGAGCCCTGCAACTATCTAGGTTGGTGCGGGTAGCGCTTAATGCGCTCACACTAACGCTTTGGCGGTAAAGCCGTTCTATTTTCACATTAACATTAGATGCTTTAGCATCAACGTTAATGAGGAAGACCATTGCGGTCTATAGCTATAAGCGATGGTGTTTTTGTGATTAAGTGTTGGGCTTCACAGATTCAGCCCAACCTACGAGCTAATTGGCTTTTTGACCTATGTTTTCTTTCTCTTCTTTACGCTCCAAAATTTCAGCCTCCATTAAGGCGTCTTTTCGCATTTTTTCTTGATGCGCTTCTCGCTCTTCTTTTGATGCATATTGCCTTATAAGCTTAGCTAGCATCAAAATCAATATCACAACAGCTGCTTTGTTGACAACGAACATTCTTGCTTGATAGGTTAACTCTTGACTTGGGGTGTCTTGTTCCGCACCAAAAAACATGAGTAGATATGCTGTACCAAAGAAAATTAAACCTGATAAAAACCCTCGCCAGCCGTAGGCATTAAGATTTTTATCTAGCCATCTATCTAGACCAGTCTCTCTAGATGGAGACAGAAGTGCCAATAGTTTTTTTATCTTACTCATTTGACATTCACCCTTTCCCAAGCTTCTTTCGTACCTGTTTCGGTGATAGCGCCAGTAAAGCCAGATGCTGTGTCTTTAATTAATATTGACCTGCCAAGTACTGGGTTAATAATAAACGGTGGGCTTGCGTTAAGAAGTGAGCCTAGCTCTGGATTGTAGCCTTGTGGGCGGATATATTGCGGAATGTTGCTAATCCAAGATTTAACCAAATAAGAATCTAATCCTTTTCCTACACCACCGCCGACTCCACCAAAGAAGAATGATTTACCCAAGTCATCAAGCGCTCTTTCCTCTGGCGTGTAATAGTTATTTAAAAATGCACTATTTGCTGTAGCAAAGCTGCCACCATAACCTATGTTGTAATAAATATTACTATTGGCCATTAACGGCCCTGCCACCCCACCCAAAACTGTCGATGAAATAAGCTCAGCTGGATATAAAATTTCACCGTATTTAACAAGCTGCGTTGCAGCATTAACTGTACCACTTGTGCCTGCACCAACGGCGGCAGCCGGGAATAAATGGGGTCAGACCCCATTTATTTCCTCTTTCCATTTTGATTGCTATCTGGTTATCGTAGCTCAAGGTCAAGCGACGTTCCATCATCCGGTTTGGTTGTAACACCTGCACGTACTCCAGTTACATTCTTGACAGCCTTGAATTTGAATACTTTGATAAAAGCGCCAACTACTAGACCAACCTCTAGCTGACCAAGAAATTGACCTGGACATACACGAGCGCCTAAACCAAATCCAAAATGTGTTAAATTTTTACGCGTGATGCCTGCACTTGCCAGCACATCCCAGCGTGCAGGAGCAAAAGCGTCTGCCGGATATCCTGAAATATCCTTACCCCAGAAAGATTCGTTGCGGTTTGCATTCCATATATCCAGTCGGATGGTGGTCCCTTTGGGAATCATTATTTTTCTTGTATCGTCTAACTTGAGCCAAGTATCAGCCGTGGCTTTTCGAGGAAAAAAATAAAGTGATGGAGTTAAACGTAAGGTTTCATTTAAACAGTTATTAAGCAATTTTGCTTCAGTTAAGCTTTCGGGGTCATAAACATTAATGTCTTTTATTTCGTTGTACACTTGCTCTTGTAGCTCAGGTTGTCGCGACAAGTGGGATAAAGTCCAAGTCGCAAACGATGTTGTTGCTTCTAACGCCCCAGCTAAAAACACTCTGATGTTACTGCGCAATGCTTCTTCATCTTCAACCTGACCAATGAAGTTCTTCCAATGTCCTGCCTTTTCACCCCTACCAGCTAGCGCAATATCAGTTAAGTCTTCGAGGGCGTCTCTCCACTGTTGTAAAGCTGCACTTTTACCTGTCACAAATTGATGAATAGCTGAAAGATTAGGTGCAACTG
>CAZZDN010000055.1:0-11248 GCA_964652655.1 uncultured Methylotenera sp. | reverse complement strand
AATGAGTTATCTTCATTCAATAAGCTTATCATTTAAGCTTATCTACTACAGCCCCAAAAATAATTCAACATAAAAAAGGCTGCGTAAGCAGCCTTTTTTATTATTCTATTTTTAATCTTATTGAAGAATAGAAGATAAGCACATGCTATGCCGCAATTGAGGCATCGTCTAATTGCGGTTCAAACGCTAGCGCATTCCGCATATGCATCCGAAGTACATTCAAATCGTCTAATTGCGCTTGTATGCTTCGCTCAATCGCTTCCAACTCGGCAATTCGATCTTCCAAAGTATCCGTTGCTTTATAAATACGCTTAATACTTTCTAAACGCCTACGCAGTTGTAACTGATGCTCACGCACTTGTGATTCCATCGGAGCAATGACTGCTTTCAGCCAGTTTTCAATATCGCGGTTAGCCACTTCAAAAACATGAATCACACGGCTAGCCAAGGTCTCAAAGAACTTGCTAGTGAGCGTCATTTTCTCATTAGCAATCATATTAAATGCGGTATTAAATTGCTCTTTATAAGCACGTTCTAACTTTGATAGCTCTTTTTGATAGCGTAAGGTAGTAAAAGCTGGCGGCTCAGACTTACGTAAGCCATGCTCTTTTGAAAATTTCTCATACATCACATCCATCATTTGCTTAATCTCATCGATTTGCACATCTGATGAAACTAAGCGTGTTTTTAGCTCGCTGAAGAAGTTATCCATCGCCACACGAATAGTTTTGGTAAAACTAGCTTCAATCATTGTCTGGCGAGTAGCGTGTACATGCCCTTTCAGAGATTCCATCCCCAAGAGTGTAAACAATCGATTCGTGTGCTGAGAGAAAATACTACGCAATGCTTGGAAACGCTGCAAACCTTGTTCAAAGTTTTCTTTATCAACCTTGACCTTATTCATCATATGCTCAACGACGTCTTCATTTTTACCACGCAAACCTCGCAACTCAATGAGTTGGTCGTTAACGCCAGAGAACCGCGCATCTAAAATCATATGTGAGTTAGTAATTAGGTCTTCTATCTCATTTTGCGTATTGTCGCGTACGATTTCTTTCTTCGCTGGAATCAACTCATTAGATAAAGCTTTTTCCAAGTCTAAAACGCGGCTTTTCAGTAGCAAAGCCTCGTCATTATTCACTTTAGCAAGCAAGCCTTTTTGGGCAGAAACCGGATAAATATGATTCGGCTCTAAGCCTAGCAACTCTGCACTGGTTTGCACCTGTTTTGCAAGTTCTGTTTGAATTTCCTCTTCATCTTTTAACTCATCCCACAGGCCATCAATTTTATTCAGCACTGCTAGGCGGCCTTTTTGCTTCCAACGTGTACCGCTGATATATTGTCGCCATACATCAATTTCAGATTTGGTAACACCAGTATCCGCAGCCAGAATAAACAGGACTGCATGTGCATTTGGCAACATGTTTAATGTTAACTCGGGCTCAGTACCAATCGCATTAAGGCCTGGGGTATCTAGAATCACTAAACCCTGCTCTAACAATGGGTGAGGAAAGTTAATCATCGCATAGCGCCAGCAAGGCACATCAATTGTGCCGTCTTTGTTGATGTGTAATGCATCATCTGCGCTATTCGGATCATACAATCCGTATTTTTCAGCCTCTTCTAAAGACACTGTTTTTGTACTACTCACCTCTTTAAATGCATTCACCATGCTTTCATTCGAGTCCACATCAAAAGTAACGGTTTTCCATTCATCTGGATAACGTTTATATTCGGATGTAGTCGCATCAGAGAGGCGCGTTTCGATCGGCAACATCATGATAGATGTTGGTTTTGATTTATCGTACAGTAACTCAGTAGGACACATCGTGGTGCGTCCAGCGCTAGATGGCAACAATCGTGTGCCATACCCTGCAAAGAAGATTGCATTAATCAGTTCAGATTTACCGCGCGAGAACTCTGCAACAAATGCAACGTTCAACTTATCTTCGCGCAATCTGTCCAACAATTGTTGAATTCGTTGGTCGACTTGCGCATCATTGAGCTCTTGCTCATTGAGCCAGCTACGATAGTCGCAAATCGTATCGACAAGCGCCTTACGCCACTGGGAATATACTTCAAAATGATGTGCTAATTTATTATCTGCCATGATGGTCCTTAAACCATTTTTAGGTACTGCTACTTTATCACTGTTAATTCAATATGCAAATAATAGCGCACATGATTCTCTGCACAATTGAATAGAATTCTGACAAGCGGTTAATTATTAAATATGAACGGTCACGTACTAGATTATCAGCAAACTAACTCATTCTGTTATCATCTTATTTTTTGAAGAAGTTAAGCAAGCCATGAGCGAAAATACACAAAATGCGCCTCGCCCTATTGATATTAAACTTCACCAAGCGTCACGTTTGCTGGAGATTAAATTTGATAACAATACTGAATGTATGCTGTCTTGTGAGTTTCTGCGCGTTTACTCTCCATCTGCGGAAGTGCGTGGCCACGGGCATGGCCAAGAAGTGCTACAAATCGGCAAAGAAGATGTCAACATTTCAGCGATTCACCCTGTTGGCAATTACGCAATTAAGCTAGTGTTTTCTGATGGCCATGATACTGGCCTGTACTCATGGGACTACCTATACGACTTAGCGCGTAACTATGAATCACTCTGGATTGAGTATTTAGGGAAACTAAGTGCAGCTGGACACACGCGTAAAAATTGATCTTAAGAGAATACTAAGATGACAACCGAACAAAATACACATTTCGGCTTTAAAACTGTCGCAGAAACAGAGAAAGCAAAAAAAGTTGCTGAGGTATTCCACTCAGTTGCAGACAAATACGATTTAATGAATGACGTGATGTCTGCAGGCTTGCACCGAGGCTGGAAACGTTTTGCAGTTAGCGTGAGTGGTGTAAGTGCTGGTGACAAGGTACTGGACATTGCTGGAGGTAGCGGTGACTTATCCAAACTGTTCGCTAAAAAAGTCGGGGCGCAAGGTCAAGTTATTTTGACGGATATTAACGCTTCGATGCTGGGTGTAGGTCGAGACCGTATGCTAGATGCTGGCTTAAATGTACCTGCCATGCAATGTGACGCAGAAAAGCTTCCGTTCCCAGACCAATACTTTGATTGTGTGATTGTTGCTTTTGGTTTACGTAATATGACGCATAAAGATAAAGCCTTAGCAGAAATGCAACGTGTACTGAAAGTTGGTGGTCGTTTACTCGTACTAGAGTTCTCTAAAGTCTGGCAACCTTTATCTAAAGCTTATGATGTTTATTCATTTAAGCTACTCCCGCTCATGGGCAAACTCCTTGCCAAAGATGCCGAAAGCTATCAATACCTAGCGGAATCTATTCGCATGCATCCTGACCAAGAAACACTGAAGCAAATGATGATAGACGCGGGTCTCAGTAAAGTCGATTACTACAACCTAGCGGCTGGCGTGGTAGCCCTGCATAAAGGCTATAAAACCTGATGTTTAAAAGCATTAGTACTCACGTTCTACAACATCTGATTGCTCAAAACACTTGGGCTAGCGGCATGTTGCAACCATTCGCAGGTAAATCTGTGCGCGTTACGATTGCGCCTATTAGCAGCGAAATGGTGATTTTAGAAGATGGCAATCTGGCCATGGCTGGTGAAACAAATATTCCTGATGCGATTATTAATATTGCGCCTAGCTTATTACTGAGATTACTAGCAAAAGATGAAGCGGCTAAACTACAAATTGAGATGAGTGGAGACACTGAGCTCGCGACTGCATTAGCAAAAGTATTCTCACATGTTCGCTGGGATTACGAGGATGACTTAAGCAAATTGGTGGGTGATGTGCCTGCCAATAAAATCGGAATGTTAGCAAGAAGTACGGTACAAAACCTGAAAGAGACTGGGTTTAACGTTGCCGGCATGCTAAGTGAGTATTGGCAAGAAGAAAAACCAATGCTTGCTAAAAAAAGACATGTAGACCAATTTAACCAAGAAGTAGACTCTTTGCGCTCAGACGTTGAGCGTTTCGAAAAAAGACTGCAAAAGCTCAACAAATCAAAGCAAACCAATCTTGCTTCAGACAATCAAGTGAAAGATAGCGTTAAATAATTTATGCGGATTTTTCGACTCTTTTATATTATTTTTATTATTCTGCGCTTCAGTTTAGATGATTTTATCCTCAATCATAGCAAACTCAGGCCACTGCACTACGTTATCCGCATCGTACTATTTTGGCGAAGCACAAGCACGCCACGCGGGGCTAGACTCAGATTAGCGTTAGAAAAATTAGGGCCTATTTTTGTTAAGTTCGGGCAAATGTTGTCTACTCGTCGCGACTTAATTCCGCCAGACATTGCAGATGAATTAGCAAAACTACAAGATCAAGTGCCGCCATTTAGCTATGCTGAAGTAGAGTCCATCATCACGCAAGCATTTGAGGAGCCATTAGCACAACGCTTTTCTCAATTTGACACGACGCCAGTGGCGAGTGCATCAGTAGCACAAGTGCACTTTGCACATTTGCCACACGGCGAGCCCGTTGCTGTAAAAGTGTTAAGACCTAACATTGAAAAAACGATTGCGCACGACCTATTGCTCATGGATACAGTGGCTTTGTTGTTACAAAGCATCTCTTCTGAATTTAAACGGCTAAAACCTCGTGAGGTTGTTGCAGAGTTCGCCAGACATACAGAAAGCGAACTGGATTTAACGCTGGAGGCTGCAAACTGCAGTCTGCTTGGCCGCAACTTTTCTGACAAATCCATGCTGATTGTTCCTGAGGTGCACTGGGACTGGTGTCGCAAAGAGGTCATGGTCATGCAGCGCATGCATGGCACTCAAATTAGCCAGCGCGACCAATTAATCGCAAAAGGGATTGATATTTCAAAACTAGCAAGGGATGGTGTTGAAATATTCTTTACACAAGTATTTCGCGATGGTTTTTTTCATGCCGATATGCACCCAGGCAATATTCAAGTCGCGGATGATGGCAAATACATCGCGCTTGATTTCGGTATCATGGGCTCACTCAATGATGTGGACAAATACTATCTCGCGCGTAATTTCTTAGCTTTTTTTAATCGTGACTATCGTGATGTTGCGCAAGCACACATTGACTCAGGCTGGGTGCCAGCGGATACCAAGCGCGAAGAATTGGAGACTGCGGTCAGAGCAATCTGCGAACCTATCTTTAATAAACCATTAAAAGATATTTCTTTTGCACGCACGCTATTAAGCTTATTTCAAATGGCACGCCGTTTTGGTGTGATTATTCAGCCACAGCTCATTATGTTGCAAAAAACCTTACTGAATATCGAAGGTTTAGGCAGAGAGTTAGACCCGAACCTAGATCTATGGAAAAGTGCGCAGCCATTTTTAACACGCTGGATGAGCGAGCAAATTGGATGGCGCTCTATGTTAAAGAACTTCAAGAACGAGTTGCCACATATTATTAAAAATATGCCTCAAATGCCAAGGCTAGCGCATCAGTTTTTAACGCAGACCAATCAGGCCGAACAAGATTTACCGTTACGTGACTCTATAGAGCAACTCATTAAAGCACAGCAACAGCAAGCAATCTGGCAAAAACGTTTAGTCATTGCCATCGTAGTGCTCGCTTTTGTTGAGGTGATATTAATTGCCGGGACGTACTTTGTTCACTAGTTTATTCAATACTGATTTCATTGAATGCTGCGTCACCTAATGGCAAGGCGTGCACCGCACGCTTTTAATGACTGACCAGCCATAGATATTAAAAACAAACTTAAAATACATCATTAATAAATCGTAGGATAGCCCCATGCTGATTTGGTTTGTCGTCATTTACTTATTGATTTCCATCACGATAGGCTTAGTGGCCGCCACTCGCGTAAAAAACACAAAAGATTATGCTGTTGCAGGACGCCATTTACCGCTACCGGTAGTAATTGCTACGGTATTTGCAACATGGTTCGGTGCAGAAGCAATCTTTGGCGTATCGGCCACATTTGTCACTGATGGCCTAAATGGCGTTGCTGCCGACCCTTTTGGCTCTAGTATGTGTTTGATCATTGCGGGGCTCTTCTTTTCCACTCAACTATACAAACTCAACATCATCACCTTAGGTGACTTCTACCGCATGCGCTACAACCGTTCGGTCGAAGTGCTCACAACCATTGCGATTGTTATTTCATACTTAGGTTGGGTCGCAGCACAAATCAAGGCACTCGGTCTAATTTTCAACATCATCACAGACGGTGCAGTTAGCGAAGAGACTGGCATGATATTGGGCACAGCCATCGTCTTAACCTACACCACCTTGGGCGGCATGCTCTCTGTCGCCGTGCTGGATTTTGTGCAAATGATTGTCGTTATTGGCGGCTTACTTTATATCGGCAGCATCGTATCTGACATGACTGGTGGCGTCGCCCCTGTCATTGCGCATGCACGCGCAGCAGGCAAGTTGGACTTCTTTCCTAAGGGTGCAGACATTTGGGTTTGGCTGACCTTTCTTGGTGGCTGGATGACCATGATGTTAGGCTCTATTCCACAACAAGACGTATTTCAACGTATCACTTCTGCAAAGAGCGCTAAAATTGCACTATGGGGTTCAATTCTAGGCGCGACAGTCTACTTTTGCTTTACTTTTGTACCAATGTTTATTGCTTATTCCGCCACGTTGATAGACCCGATGCACTTTGGGGCTTTAGTAGTCGATGACTCTCAGCGCGTACTCCCTTATTTAGTGCTTGAACATACCCCATTACTGGCTCAAGTCATTTTCTTTGGCGCAGTCATGTCAGCAATCATGAGTTGCTCGTCCGCAACCCTGTTAGCGCCATCTGTGTCATTTGCTGAAAATATCGTTAAAGGTTACATGCCACATTTAAGTGACAAAGGCTTTCTTAAAGTCATGCGCGTTTGCCTGTTGAGTTTTGGCTTGTGCGTATTAATGTATGCACTTAACTCAGAGCGCTCTATCTTTGGCATGGTAGAGTCCGCTTACAAAATTACATTAGCCGGCGCATTTGTACCACTTGTTTTTGGTGTATTTTGGAAGAGGTCTACATCACAGGGTGCATTAGCCGCGATCATTGGGGGGATTAGCACTTGGGTACTCATCGAAGTCCTTATCGGCGAACAATCACCTATCCCGCCGCAACTCATCGGTTTAGCTGTCAGTACAATTGCCATGATTTTAGGCTCTTTGCTACCACAAAAAATTGGTGGTAGCCCCGAAAAACCTGCGGGCTATCTACACGAGCATGCAGCAAGACAACATTAGTACTGACAACAAAAACTACAAATCAGTATTACTTTTTTTGACAAGCACGGCAGTAAAACGTGGAACGCTGCCCTTGCTTAATACTTACAATGGGTTTGCTACAGACTCGGCAAGGCTCGTCAGTTCGACCATAAACAAAATACTGCTGTTGGAAATATCCCGGATTACCATCCGCTCCAAAAAAATCACGCAGACTGCTGCCACCCGCTTTTAGCGCGTCCGCCAAGGTTGCTTTTATCTCAGTCACCAAACGTTCACACTGCTTCAAACTCAGGGCATTCGCTGGTGTTGCAGGGTGAATACGCGCACGGAATAAAGACTCACTCGCGTAAATATTACCAACCCCAACAACCAAATGACTATCCATCACGGTGGTCTTAATCGCTGCGGTGCGTGTCCGCATATGTTCATGCAGATATTGACCAGTAAATACATCATCCAGAGGCTCGGGGCCTAGCACACTTAACAGCTTGTGCTGCGTATACTTTTCACCAGCCCATAATACCGCACCAAATCGCCTTGGATCACGCAAGCGTAATACTTGACCATTCTGGAAAACAATATCGAAGTGATCATGTTTCTGCGCAGGCTCATTTTGAGCTAATAGGCAAATACGCCCAGACATCCCCAAATGCATCAATAAAACACCATGGTCAAAATGTGCCAAAATATACTTGGCCCGACGCGTGAGTGCTCGTAAAGTTTTGCCTTGAATTAACGCTGGAAGATGTTCAGTAATCGGCCAGCGCAACGACCCGTTGCGAATCACAACCTCGGCAACTGTTTGCTCTACAAGAGATAACAAGCCTAATCGGGTTATCTCGACCTCTGGCAGTTCTGGCATAAATATAACTCTCTATAAAAAATCCCCCAAAATGCACGTGCACTGTGGGGGATTAATAAGTTAACAGATGTTTTTAATCAACTCAGGATAAATGGATGACCCGATTATTTATTTGGAAGATTGATGGGTGGGTTCAACATCACAAAACCAGAATCTGATGGGAATGTATACATAATGCCTTCATCTGGGCGTCCCAACAACAAGTCTGGAGACTCTTGAATCTTATCAAAATGCACTTTAGTACCATCGGTAAGTTTGACTTCGAATGAAGGATAAACCGTTTTGCGATCAGGCGTGTAAAGCTCTACGGACTTAGCCATAGTATGTACCCATGAATAATCAACCCACTCATTCATTTCATTCTGTAATGGTTTTGCTTCCTTGATTGAAACTTTCCACTGCCCATCAACCAAATCAACATTTAACCTAGACTCTTCCCATTGCTCCAATCGGCTAAAGTCAAAACCAGCGACTTTCTCAGTTGGTTTTAGCGGTGTCTTATCAACCATTTCAATCACTTGAGTAGATGCAGCCTCAGCGTAAGTATTGGAGACAAGATAAACCGTATTTCTATGAGAAATATACTGCTCATCTGTCAGTGGGTTATAAGTACCAAACAAGAACTCTTCAAAGTTATTTTTATCTCTAAATAGTTTTAACTTTAGCGCAGGATTCACTAAGCCGAATTTAGCCATATCATCAGATACAATTTTCTCACGGCTTTTGGCGGCAATAATTGCCAAGATACGTTGTACTGATAACTGGTCAGCGCGCGTTTTGTAAGGTGCCGTTAAACGCCAGTACCCATCCACCTTTTCAAAGGTAACGGCTGCTTTAGCGGGAAACTCAATTGCAATTGAATTAAATTCAGCCAATTTATAGGATGAAACTTCATGCTCAACAGTTTTATTGGTTTCTGTTTTAGGACGAACATATAGAAATGTGATTAATCCCGCCACGACAGCCAGCAAAATTAGATTCAATAACCAACGTTTTTTCATGCCACTCCCTCAAACAACAATCAATCTAAATAATTAGCTTAACTTTACGTTCGCCTAAATTACACTCGCAAGATTAAGCTCTTCTGCGTTTCCACCAGAAATATAACCCAGCGATCATAAATCCCAATGGAATAAAGTACTGGAATCCATGAAACACGGTCCAAGCGACTAAGCGCCCTTGATCAGTATCTGGGATAGAAACATTGATGTCTTTTAGCGGCATGGGTTGTATCGTGATGAGATTATCATCACCAGCTAACCAGTTCACGATGTTGACACCCAAATCCAAATTGCCGCCATTGGTAATAAAAGTATTGGATAAGAAGTTAGCATTCCCCATCACAACAACACGCTGACCTTTTTTACCATAAACACGCTCTAGCGCAACACCGATGTTAATCGGCCCACGCTTATCTGTTTTTTCATTAAAAACAGGTTTAGCCCCTTTTGCCAACTTTTGAGAAGACAACCAGCCATTAGGTGCCACTTCAACTAGCTTACTTACTTTCCAGCCGTTCTCGTCAGTCCCTACTGCAGTAACCTCATGCGACTCTGGGAACAAGGTACGCAACATAAAATTAGTCGTGATTGGGTGTTCACCATATAAGCTCGCAAATGCAACACGTGCATCAGCGCCATATTGTGCAGAGGCCATGTCTAATACCACGCCAGGAGACACTGTCAGGCCTAAATAATCGGCAACGTTCTGCATGCCTTTAAAGTCATTATCATCCAGCAACCACAGTAAATTACCGCCAGCCTCAAGATAAGCTTTGATTTTTTGGGCTTCAATTTCACTAATGTCGACTTGCGGACTTGCCACGACCAGCATAGAGCCATTTCTTGGAACAGTCTGTGCAATCGTTAAATCAGGGTTTGCAAACTTAAAGCCTTTTGTTTCCAACTGCTTACCAAACTCACCCAAGTCATGATTCTTAACGCCGATTAAATTACGCTCACCATGACCATCTAGATACATCACAGCTTGCTGATTAGTACGAGACAATCTAACTAACAAGTTCGTAAACTCTTGCTCGGCAAACGGTGGTGTAATGTGTTCTACACGTTTTTGGTACTCGACCACCACTTCACCATCTACTTTAACGCCAGCTTCTTGCGCTAATTTCGGCTCTTCAGACGGGTTAATAAACTTAAGTCTGATGTCCTTTTTATCGCGCTGATAACGCGCAACAAAGTCCACAATTCCTTTACGGAACACATCACCGTTTGATGCATCATCTTTGGTGGCATAGACAGTAATATTGACTGGGGCCTTCATCTGCTTGAGCACATTTACGCTACCCTGCGTCAGAATATTCCGGTTAGCCTGAGTAATATCTTTAGCAACGCGATACTCGCTGGCTAAATAGCCTAGCAACACCACAAGCATTAAAAACAGTACGACAAAAAACCAATTTTGTACTAATAACTGAAAACGTAATTTACGATTAATATTCATATCAAAAATTCCAATTAACCACGTAAGCGGTCAGCATCTAAGCGACGCACTGTTAGGGTTAAAAACGTCACTGCGAATAAAATAAAATAGACGATATCTGCACTATCAATCAAACCACTGGCAAAGGATTGGAAGTGACGTGTGAGTGATAAGCTGCCAAGCACATTGGTCGGATCATCACCAAAGAAGCGGTCCAGCATCATCAGTGCAAACAGCGCAATAAAGGTCAAAATTGCAGCGATTACCGGCTGCTGCGTTAAGCTGGAGAAGTAAATACCTAGCGCAGAAAAGCCCGCTACCATTAACAGTAAGCCCAGTGAATTGGCTAATAAGAAACCAAAATCAATATCCGCCCAAATATTCAGCGTAGATAACATAGCCGCAATAAACACAATTAACACACTCAGAAACGCAACTAGGCCAACAAATTTGCCCACTACGATTTCCGTCAGCGAAATAGGTGCACTGAATAGAAATGGCAGGGTTTGGCTACGGCGCTCTTCAGAAATAAGGCGCATAGACAACAGCGGCACCGCAAACAACATAATAAATGAAGCTAGACCATACACAGACTGGCCCACAAACTGGGTAACACCGGTACGTTCGGCTGGACGCATCGCACCAGACATCACGGCGAAGTAATCATTCACTGCATTCAGGTATTGCGTACCAAAAGCAAACATCAGCAGCGATAAAATCACCCAACCCATCGGCGAGGCAAACA
>CAZZDN010000054.1:0-11386 GCA_964652655.1 uncultured Methylotenera sp. | reverse complement strand
GATCGGAAGAGCACACGTCTGACTGGAGTTCAGACGTGTGCTCTTCCGCGCTGAAAGCTGCACTGAAAGCTAATGGTACACGTTTAATTGGGCCAAACTGCCCAGGTGTGATTACGCCTGATGAATGCAAAATCGGCATTATGCCAGGCAGTATTCACTTGCGTGGCAAGGTGGGCGTGGTATCCCGTTCTGGTACGCTTACATATGAAGCTGTACACCAAACCACTGCATTGAATTTAGGCCAAAGTACATGTGTGGGGATTGGTGGTGACCCGATTAAAGGGCTTAACTTTATTGAATGCCTAGAAATGTTTGAAGCTGACCCAGAAACCGAAGCGATTATTATGGTGGGCGAAATCGGTGGCTCTGATGAAGAGGCTGCAGCTGAGTTTATTAAGAGCAATGTGCGTAAACCAGTGGCCGCTTATATTGCTGGCCAAACGGCGCCTGCGGGTAAGCGCATGGGACATGCTGGTGCGATTATCTCTGGCGGTAGCGGTAAGGCATCAGATAAGATTCGTGCATTAGAAATTGCTGGTGCGGTCGTGGCAAGCTCGCCAGCAGGCTTGGGCGAAGCTGTGCTAGCCGCAATGCGTCAAAAAAATCTTTAAAAATCTTTGATTTAGAGAGCGATTACTCAGTGAAATTTATGCAAACGTTGGCCATACGTTTATTGACCTTACTGCTTGCAAGTCTACTGGCTATTTCGCCAGTTCATGCTGCAGAAGATATTGCCTATTTGCTCACAGCTGCCTCAAAAGGTGATGTTGCTACAGTGAATGCATTGTTGGCGAGTGGTGCCAATCCTAATATCAAGGATGAAGAGGGTATTACGGCACTCATGTATGCGGCACGCAAAGATAATGCAGATGTGATTGCTGCGTTAGTCGCAAAAGGTGCCAATATCAATGCAAAAGACAACGATGCTTGGACCGCGTTGATGTTTGCTGCTAAAAAAAATAATGTGGCAAGTGTAAAAAAACTATTGGAGCTAGGGGCTGATGCATCTGCCAGAGACGGCGCTGGTTGGAGTGCATTTGGTTTAGCTGCTTCATCTGGCTATGCAGAAACCGTTGCTCAACTCGTGAATCACGGCGCTGATGTCAATATCAAAAGTGATGATGGCAAAACCGTGCTGATGCATGCTGCTAAAAGTGGGGATGTCGAAACAGTGCGAGTGCTAGTTGATCGTAAGGTCGATTTGCATAAACAAGATGGCTTGGGCGTAACGGCGATGATGATTGCCGCGCGAGAAGGACATGCGCCAGTCGTGGATTTTTTAATTAAACGCGGTGCGCAAATCAATCAAAGAGATACGTCAAAGTGGACTGCGCTGACATGGGCTGTTAAAAAGAAACAACTGGAAGTGGTGCGTGTGCTAGTAGACGCTGGTGCGAATGTGAATAATCTAGATTCAGAGGGTACCCCTTTATTACATCTTGCTGTCGATAATGGCGATGCTGAAACGGTAAAGTTGCTGCTTGAGCACAAGGCAAAAGTAAAAGCGAAAGATCAGTATGGATTAACGGCCTTGGTTTATGCGCTTAAGGGACAACACACAGAAATTATCAAGTTGATTAAAGACGCTGGCGGTAGCTATTAATACATATCAACCTAATGTGCCAGCTTATTCGCTGCTGTCAATTTAGAACAGTCAATCACCAATGAAAATTGCAATCGCGCAAATGAACTGTATTGTCGGCGACTTAGCTGGTAATGCAAAAAAAATCATCAATCAAGCTAATTTAGCTAAAGAGCGAGGCGCTACTTTGCTAGTGACGCCAGAGCTTTCCCTATGTGGTTACTCTCCAGAGGATTTGTTATTACGCCCAGATTTCTTGTTAGCATGTGAGGATGCTTTACTGACACTTGCTAAGCAATTGCCCGAGATTACTGTGGTTGTTGGGCATCCGCATCAGCTTGGTGAACAATGTTTTAATGCTGCTTCAGTCTTAGAGGATGGCCAAATTCTTGCTACCTATCACAAGCAGGTTTTGCCTAACTACGGTGTGTTTGATGAAAAGCGTTATTTTTCAGCTGGCTCTGAGGCGCTTGTGTTTAACCATCAAGGCGTAAAGTTAGGTATCTTAATTTGTGCGGATGTGTGGGAGCCCAAACCAGCATTACTTGCAAAAATGGCCGGTGCAGAGTTGTTGATTGCGATGAATGGTTCACCCTATCACATGAAGAAACAAAGCGCGCGATTTGAGGTGTTAAAACAGCGTGCGACACAGAATAATCTACCAGTGGTCTATGTGAATATGGTTGGCGGGCAAGATGAACTGGTGTTTGATGGTGCCTCGTTTGTATTAAATGCCCAAGGCGATTTAATGTGTGAATTACCTGCGTTTGAATCTCAGCTATCAGTGATTGATTTTGATGATGCTCAGCCCGTCTATGGTGAAATCGCTGAGAGTTTATCGCTTGAGGCAACGGTCTATGATGCATTAAAGCTTGGTCTCGCTGATTACGTCAATAAAAATGGCTTCCCAGGCGTGGTGATTGGTTTGTCTGGTGGAGTAGATTCTGCGCTGACTTTGGCATTAGCTGTAGATGCCATTGGCGCAGATAAAGTACATGCAGTGATGATGCCATCTGAGTTTACGGCAGATATCAGTGTGAATGATGCTCGCGAAATGGCAGACTTAGTTGGTGTGGAGTACAGTGAGATTGCAATCAAACCCTTGTTCGATAGCTATTTAAGTGCACTCTCACCACAGTTTGGTGATGCGCCTTTTGATGCAACGGAGGAGAATCTGCAAGCGCGTATCCGTGGTATGTTGCTGATGGCAATCTCTAATAAATTTGGCAGTATTGTGGTGACAACCGGTAATAAGAGCGAGATGGCCGTAGGTTACTGTACGCTTTATGGTGATATGGCTGGCGGTTTTGCCTTACTTAAAGATGTGCCTAAAACCTTAGTCTATCGTCTTTGTGCTTATCGGAACCAGCTTTCTCGCGTAATCCCAGAGCGCATTATCACACGCCCCCCCTCTGCAGAGTTGCGTGCGAATCAAGTGGATCAGGACAGTCTGCCTCCTTACGATGTACTCGATGCGATTATTGAAGCTTATGTAGAAGATGATCTGGCCAGAGCGGATATTGTCGCTTTAGGTTATTCGATTGACGATGTGAATCGTGTGATTGCAATGATTGACCGCAATGAATATAAGCGAAGGCAATCGCCAGTGGGCGTGCGTATTACGGATAGGGGGTTTGGTAAAGACAGACGCTATCCTATTACTGCCAAGCTTAACGAATATTGGAAAACCAGATTAAACTAAGCGCCTAGTGTTAACAATGTCTCTGGGCTTAACAATGAGTCTAGTCCTAACAATGAGTCTAGTCCTAACAATGTGTCTGGGCTTAACAATTTATTAAGATGTATCTCAGTGGGTACGACAGCGACCAAAAATGCATTTTTGGGTACAAATTAATACAATTCATAAAAACTAATTACTTTAGGAGTTTGCTAGTATGAAAAAGATCGAAGCGATTATTAAGCCATTCAAGTTAGATGAAGTGCGTGAGGCGCTTTCTGAGATTGGTGTGAATGGTTTAACAGTCACAGAGGTGAAAGGTTTTGGTCGTCAAAAAGGGCATACTGAACTCTACCGTGGCGCTGAGTATGTGGTTGATTTTTTACCTAAAATTAAATTAGAGTTAGTGGTGGCAGATACCATTGTTGACTCTGCTGTGGATGCGATTATTAATGCTGCGCACACAGGTAAAATTGGCGACGGTAAGATTTTCGTCACGAATGTAGAGCAAGTTGTGCGTATCAGAACTGGTGAAACAGGCGAGTCAGCGGTTTAACTTTAGATTGGGCATCTGAGGCTTAAAAGTGTTTTGCATCGACTCCATACTTGGCCCGCAATGTAATGCAGGGGGTATTAGTTAACCATGCGTGCTGACGCTTTCACTTAACTCTGACTTCCTAATATGCCTGTTATTCTAAAAACGATACTGCTTCTTACCGTGTCAAACGTATTTATGACGTTTGCATGGTATGCCCATTTAAAAAATCTTAATAACAAGCCTTGGATAATTGCGGCGTTGCTCAGTTGGGGCGTCGCACTCTTAGAATATCTGTTTCAGGTGCCCGCGAATCGTATAGGCTTTACAGTGTTGTCGCTTGCCCAGTTAAAGATACTACAAGAAGTGATTACGCTCGCAGTATTTGTACCGTTCGCGGTGCTCTATATGCAGCAGCCAATTAAATTGGATTTTTTATGGGCTGGTTTGTGCTTAATGGGCGCCGTTTATTTTATGTTTCGGACATAAACTTTTTGTTGCCTTGGCGCCTTTTCCTCACTTAAATATTCAAAGTATTCATGATTGATTCTTGAGCCAGTCAATCACACCTAATCCCGCGCTACGTCCTGAGGCAAAGCAAGCGGTGAGCAGGTAGCCGCCAGTCGGAGCTTCCCAGTCCAACATTTCTCCTGCGCAGAATACACCAGGCATTTTTTTGAGCATGAGTTGCTCGTTTAATTCTGAAAACTCAACACCACCGGCGGAGCTGATCGCTTCATCAATCGGTCTGCTTGAGATTAGTTTGAGAGGTAATGCTTTAATTGCATCACTGAGTTTTGCTGGATCCTGATAGTCTTGTGCTGTGACTAGTTCTCGTAATAAACCAGCCTTAATACCTTTGATACCTAGCCTACTTTGGAGATGGCTAGATAGCGAGCGAGAGCCGCGTGGATGGCTCACATTCGCTAAGACCTCCGCCAATGATTTGTCTGGCAGTAGATCAATGTGGATAGTTGTTTCGCCATGCGCTTCAATTGCATCACGGATATCTGTCGATAGGGCGTAAATTAAGCTACCTTCGATACCGTGCTCGGTAATCATGCATTCACCCTGTTTACGCTGGCTTGGCGCATGCACATCTTGCAGGGTGATTGCGATTGTCTTTAGCGGCATTCCGGCAAAGCGAGTGATGAAGTGCTCGCTCCAGTGGGTATTAAAGCCACAATTGGCTGGTTTTAATGGAGAGACTGTAATCCCATGTTGATTAAATTTGCTTACCCAAGCGCCATCTGAGCCTAGTCTAGCCCAGCTGGCCCCACCTAAGGCAAATACAACGGCATCTGCTTCAACGGTAGTTGAGCCATCGGGTGTGCTAAATAGTAACTGATTGTTATTCCAACCTAACCAGCGGTGACGCATATGGAAATTTACCCCAGCTTCACGCAAACGATGCAGCCAAGCACGCAATAGCGGTGCCGCTTTCATGTCGGCTGGGAATACTCGCCCAGATGAGCCAACGAAAGTGTTAATGCCTAATGCGTGTATCCACTCACGCAACGCTTGCGGGCTCATAATGTTAAGCAAGGGTGCAATTTGCGTTTGGCGTTTGCTATAACGCGAGAGGAATGGTGTGGCAGCCTCAGAGTGGGTGATGTTCATACCACCTTTGCCAGCCATTAAGAACTTACGACCTACACTAGGCATTGCATCGTATAGATCTACACCGATGCCAGCAAGGCTTAATGTTTCTGCTGCCATTAGTCCGGCAGGCCCCCCACCGATGATGGCCACTTTAGGGCAGTTTAGATTGTTAGATATTTTTGTCACGAGGTTTAATGTGGCATACGATTAGGCTAAATTGCTAGTATCACATTCTAGAGACTGTTAGGCTGGTGGCGCAGAATTTCTCAATATTTCATCTAGTTAATGATGCATTGAGATATGCCATGCGTGAAAAATAATCAATTAAACTAATATCCGAGCAAGCGAGCGCCTTGGTAGAATGCAAAACTAACAATCCAAGCAAGCCCAAGCGACCAGATAATCGATAACCACATAAATGCAGTGCTTTTCGATTCATTTTTAATCGTAGCGATTGTAGACAGGCATGGTGTGTAAATTAATGTAAATAACATGAAGCTCATTGCCTGAACCCAATCGATTTGGGTTGCCATTTGTGCCATCAATGCATCACCTTGCAGGCCATAAATGACCGCAAGTGCACCTACTACGATTTCTTTAGCAACAAAGCCAAAAATCAGTGCAATCGCTAGCTCTCGATTAATCCCGATAGGGTCTAGTATTGGCGCAAAAAATAGACCGATTTGCCCTGCATAAGTCCCGATGCTTGCCGGTGCGACATTGCTTGGGAAGTTGGTCAATAGCCACACCAGTACAACGCCCAGTACAATAAACTTAGTTGCACGGTTTAAGAAGTGTTTAACTTCATGCCAGCCACGTAATACGATTTGGCGTGCTGTCGGAAAGCGGTATGGAGGCAACTCTAAAATAAATGGTTCGGTATTTTTATATTGGTTTTGAAACAGCAGTGCTGTTAAAAACATGGTTAAAAAGCTCATTACATAGAGTGAAAACAGAACCAGTGGTGCGTGGCTTGGACTAAACAGCGCAGCAATCATAAAAATAAATACCTGCATTCTTGCTGAGCATAGTGATAGCGGTATGACCAGCATCGTCAGCAACCGCATACTGCGAGAACGCATAATGCGTGTGCCCATGATTGCTGGGACATTACATCCAAAGCCCATCAGCATCATCACAAAACCACGCCCATCTAAGCCCATTTTGGCCATAATCGCGTCCATCAAAAAGGCTGCGCGAGATAAATAGCCACTATCTTCTACCATCGACATCACTAGGAAAAATAAAATAATGATGGGTACAAATGCAGCCACGGTCGCCACGCCATTATAGATTCCATCTAACATCAAACCGCTGAACCATTTGGGGGCGCTAGCAAATAGTGGGTCAAGTAACTCCGCACGGATGAGGTCTAATAGCCAACCTAAACCGTCTTGTATTGGCGCACCCACTGTAAAGATAAATTGAAACAACAGAAACATGGCCGCAAAAAATAGTGGCAAACCAAACCACTTATGCAACAACACTTTATCTATTTTGTCGGTGGTGTCATCGGTGAGCGTTGCTGGAATTTGCACGTGCTGCTGAATGAGTTCATGCATTTCGTGCTCAATATCATGGTCTTCCTGCAATAACAAGCTGATGCTCTGAGGGTTTGTTGCTGTATTTTTTTGGTTGATGATCGCGGTTGCCGCATCTAATGCTTTTGATAAACCATCGCCATATTTTGCACTAATTTGAATGACGGGTAAGCTTAAGGTTTGACTCAGATTTTCAGTGTCGATCGTAATGCCGGCACGTTTGGCCTCATCGGCCATATTCAGTGCAAGGACAATCGGAAAGCCCAGCTTTTTGATTTGTAGCAATAGAGAAAGTTGGCGGTCAATTTGCGTACTATTGAGTAGTACGACCAATAAATCAACTGGATTGTTAGTAATGAAGTGTCTAACGACCTGTTCATCCTCTGAAAAACCATGCAGATCATAAATGCCAGGTAAATCAATTAGTTCTACGATATTGCCACCTAGCAATATTTTCGCACTTAGTAAATCAACCGTAATGCCAGGCCAGTTACCTACGCGTGCTGAGGCACCGCTAATACGATTAAATAGCGTGGATTTCCCAGTGTTCGGCATGCCGAGTAGCGCAATACGCTTCATTTTTATTAACTTTATATTGCGTTGATTTGAATACGGTCTGCTTCAGTGATGCGCAGAATAACATCTGTTGTGCCAAGTCGCACATGAAGTGGGCCGTTAAAGCTGGCGCGACGCATGATACTTAGCGGCTTGCCTACGCGGAAACCAAGTGCGGATAAGCGATGAAACAATGATTCATCAGCCTCTATTGCTGAGATAGTCGCTCGTTGACCGGCTTTTAATTGAGATAAAAATTGCATATGGTATGTATGATGCATTTTCAGATGATAACAATTCTTATTATCGCATAATTTAATGGAAAATACAGGGCGCCATTAAAAATAGCTACATCAAAAATAAAGGCTCCATTACTGGAGCCTTTGGTCTTAGTGATACGGCTAAGCTAAATTTATTTGCTGATGTCTATTTTAGCTTTGCTACGCAAGTCGCTCATCAGTTTCTCTAAATTACGTTGTTGCAGATTTTTTTGTAAACCATCTTTTAACTTCTCATAAGCCAATGGCTGTGCTGCACGTGTGTCGACGAGTTTAATGACATGCCAGCCAAATTGAGTTTGTACTGGGCTATTAGAAATTGCGCCTTTTTGCAAATTGGCGACGACATCACTAAATGGTTTTACCATGGTTGCTGGTGAGAACCAACCTAAATCCCCGCCTTTTTCTTTAGAGCCTGGGTCTAGTGATTTTTCTTTTGCAAGTTTCGCAAAATCGCCACCTTTACCAAGCTGCGCAATAATGTCTTTAGCCTCTGCTTCTGTCTTCACCAGAATATGGCGAGCGCTGTATTCTTTGTCGCCGTAGGCTGTTTTGTATTTCTCGTAAGCAGCTTTGGTATCTGCATCTGAAATAGGGTGCTTTTTAACGTAGTCTTGTAAGAAAACGCTAGTCAGTAGTTTGCGGCTAGCAAGCTCTTCGCGCGCCATAAAGTCTGCTTGTTTGTCTAGGCCTAGTCTTTGCGCTTCTTGGTAAACAAGTTCAGAGCTAACGAGTTCGTCAACAATCGCAGTTTTAGTATTTGCGTCAACTTTTTGGCCATTTGCCGTTATGTCTTTGACAATCACATCGTAGAGCGATTGTTTAACGGGTTTGCCATTCACCGTTGCTACTGCATCCGCGGCGAATGCTGATGGTGTTATAGATAAAATAGCAACAGCGATTAATGTTTGGGTGAATTTCATTCGTAAAACATCCTTAGTAATGTATTTAGTAAGTATTAAATTTGTGACGTATTTTAAACTTCATCTGTTGCAATTGCGTGAATACTTAGTGCATGAATCTTATGCGGCATTAAGTCGGCAAGCGCCTGATAGATTAGGCGATGACGCATTATCTGTGATTTACCACAAAAATGCGAGCTAGTGATGTTGAGTTTGTAGTGACCACCACCGCCATTCCCTTGGTGGCCTGCGTGCAGAGCACTTTCGTCAATTAAATCTAGAGTGGTTGGGCTTAGCGTTTGTAGCCGAGCGGTGATTTCTTCAATCATCATGATGGTGTCTGCTTCAAGTCAATCGTTAGGGTAATGTTTTTCTAAAAGGTTTCACAGTGACCTGATGGTATACGCCAGCGGTGACAAATGGGTCGTGATTTGCCCAAGTCGTCGCTTCTTCTAGATTTGCAAATTCAGCCACAATTAAACTACCAGAAAATCCAGCGGGGCCTGGGTCATTGCTGTCGATACTAGGAAACGGACCTGCAAGTAACAAGCGACCTGCACTTTGTAGTGCTTGCAGGCGAGCCAAATGTTCAGGACGAGCTGCTAACCGTTTTTCTAGGCTGTTGGGGGTGTCTTCAGCCATGATTGCATACCACATTATTTTGTATCTCCTTCATCTTCTTCTTTAGGCAGGTACTTACTGATCATGATTGTCTGCACGATAATAAAACCAAACATAATGCCAGTGATGCCGAATAACTTAAAGTTTACCCATGTATCTTGAGAGTAATTAAATGCTACATAGAGATTAATAAACCCTAGTGCGGTAAACAGTAATGCCCAAGCAATATTGAGCGTAGACCATATGTTGTCAGGCAGTTTGATTTGCTTTTCCATCAGGCTACGCATCGGGTTCTTGTTAAAAAGAAATTGAGAAGCAAGTAAGCCTGCTGCGAATAGCCAGTACAGAATACTAGGTTTCCACTGAATAAATGTTGGATCTTTAAGTAGTAAAGTTGCACCACCAAATACGGTAATAATGACTCCGCTGAGTAAGAGCATCTTTTCAACAACGCCATGTTTGATTTTGACGTAAATGATTTGCGCGAGGGTGGCAACGATAGCGACGGCTGTTGCAGTGAAAATGCCAAAAAACTTAAAAGCAACAAAAAACAGAATCACGGGGAATAAATCAAACAAAAACTTCATATGTACTCTTAAATTTAGGAAGGTCGGGGCTATTAAATCGTAAGTTCTAAAAAGTTCTGAGTTTAAGGGGTTGGGTTAGTGACTTTTTGCTTGGTATGATCTGTCACCACCTTTCGCCAATGAGATAAGCTGACTTACCCAACATGGCACCTTAACAGCCCTCTCTAGAAAACAGTTCTTTAGCCGAATGTTCTATTTTGCTATTATAGTGACTCGTCTGCAAGGCGAAATTTTAATTGATATGCAATATTTGATTTAGCATTGAGTCAGGTATTTTCTTAGGGGTTGAGCTGGCGCAAGTCATTGATGACCAATGGATTCATGATAGATTTACATTCCCATTCTAATATTTCTGACGGTTTGCTTTCTCCCGCTGCGCTGGTTGAACATGCTGCTCAGCATGGGGTACGTGTCTTGGCGCTGACGGATCATGATGATATTAGTGGCTTGGCTGAGGCGCGAATAGCGGCGAATGTGCATGGTATTCAGCTCATCAATGGTGTAGAGATTTCCGTCACCTGGAAAAAGCGTACGTTGCATATTGTGGGTCTAAATGTAGATGTTGAGAACGATGCCCTCAAGTCTGGATTGGCTGCTGTGCGAGAAGGCCGCCTGGAACGCGCAAAACAGATGGGTGCGGGGTTAGAGAAAGCTGGCATTCATGGTAGCTTTGAGTGGGCTTCTGCCTATGCAGGGCAGAGTATACTCACACGCATGCATTTTGCGCGATTTTTGGTCGAGCATCAGTATGCTAAAGATACAAAATCAGTTTTTAAGAAGTATTTAGTCAAAGGTAAACCAGGATTTGTGGACCATCAATGGATGAATCTTGAGTCTGCCGTCAGTTTGATTGTGAATAGTGGTGGGCAGGCAGTGCTGGCGCATCCTGGCCGTTATGATATACGTCGTACCAATATGTTGTTATTGCTCGAAGAGTTTAGAGCGTTAGGCGGCACTGCAATAGAGGTCGTCACAGGGAGTCATACTGGTGCGCAGTATGTCGAATATGCAAAATATGCACAGATGTTTGGCTTAAAAGCTTCGCAGGGGTCTGATTATCACGGCAAAGGCATTAGTTTCATGGAAATGGGGCGTTTGCCAGCATTGCCTAGTGGTTGCGTCCCCATCTGGCATGATTGGCATCATTTAAACCTTGCATCAGATTATTTGTCTTTGAATGGGTAGTGCTAGGAATAGGCAGCATTGAAAAATTACCGCTAGGAAAATAGAGATCCATGTCCCAATTCTTTAATATTCACTTGAGTAACCCGCAAGCGCGTTTGATTTCTCAAACCGCTGATATTCTGCGTAAAGGGGGCGTGATTGTCTATTCGACAGATTCTGGCTATGCACTAGGCTGTATGCTTGGGCATGCCGATGCGCAAGTGCGTATACGCCAAATTCGTGGGGTGGATGATAAGCATTTGTTTACCTTAATGTGCCGAAACCTGAGTGAGCTCGGTAATTATGCGAAAGTCAGTAATGGGCAGTTTCGTCTGCTAAAA
>CAZZDN010000053.1:0-11429 GCA_964652655.1 uncultured Methylotenera sp. | reverse complement strand
AAGTGAAAATCAATGCCCAGAAGTGCACGATAGATAAGCTGTATGAGTAAACAGGACGGTCAGCTTGTTTAGGCACAAAGTAATACATGATGCCCAAGAAACCAGCAGTTAAGAAGAAACCTACAGCGTTGTGACCATACCACCATTGCACCATTGCATCTTGTACACCAGCATAAGCAGAGTACGATTTCATCATGCTAGCTGGCATTGCGGCACTGTTCACGATGTGCAACAAAGCAACCGTTAGAATAAATGCACCAAAGAACCAGTTTGCCACGTAGATGTGTTTGACTTTACGTGTGCCGATTGTGCCAAAAAACACAATGGCATAAGCAACCCAAACCACAGCAATCAGCAAATCGATTGGCCACTCTAGCTCTGCGTATTCTTTACCTTGGGTAAAGCCTAAAGGTAATGAGATAGCAGCTGCGACGATAACAGCCTGCCAACCCCAGAAAGTAAACTTGGCTAAAGATGGAAGAAATAAGGTTGTATGGCAAGTTCTCTGTACCACGTAATAAGACGTAGCAAATAGAGTACAGCCGCCAAATGCAAAAATCACTGCATTCGTGTGTAATGGACGTAAACGGCCAAAACTGGTCCAAGGCAAGCCTAAGTTTAGTTCAGGCCAAACAAGTTGCGCGGCGATAATAACGCCTACCAACATGCCGACCACGCCCCAAACGACGGCCATGATAGAAAATTGCCGTATAACGGAGTCGTTATACGTGGTTGATTGCGAATTCGAGACTTGCATTTAGTTCTCCCCCAAGTGCTTTGAAAATACCATTAATAATTTATTGCTAGTTTTACACGTGGCATTTTGTCGCAGCTTGAGATTGCGCTATTTGATACAAATCAAATCGTTTGCGATTCAAAAATTAAAAGTGGATAAAGTCGCTAACAATTAGGGGGTATGTTGTATAAAACACAATTTTGATTGACTGCTGGAGTCCTAATTTTTTGTAATTCAAGTAAACTCACACACATGAAAGTATTGAATTTTTTATTGGCTGTCTGTTTTTTACTGTTATCCGCATGTCACTCCAACAGTACAGATACCAGTGTGCCTTCACAAGCTCCCATTCGTTTTGCGTTATCTCAACTTCCTTTGAGTTTAGACCCGAGATTAGCAACAGATGCAGCCTCTGAACGCTTAATACGTTTGATTTACCAACCACTGGTAGATTTTGATGAGAACTTCAAGCCAACCCCTAAGCTGGCGCAATGGCAGGTGGTGAGCGCAACAGAGTATCTAGTTTCATTAAAGCCAACGCGCCCCTTATTTCATAATCAAGAGCCACTGAATGCGGAGGATGTCAAAGCCACTTATGAGTCGATTGTCCAAATGGATAGCTCACCGCTCAGTGCAGAGTATGCCAATATTCAAAAAATCACCGTACATGACCAAGATCATCTGACTTTCTATCTTAAACAGCCAGATCCATATTTTGCAGCGAAATTGATCATTGGAATTATGCCCAAGCAGTTGCTCGATCAGCAGCATGATTTTGCGTTGCATCCGATAGGCAATGGTCCTTTAGCTTTCGTTGAGAAAAATAACAAGCTGGTATTGCGTCGTGTCGCAGATGGGCAACTTATCAGCCTCACTGAGGTGAAGGATCCTACGGTCAGAGTGCTTAAATTACTGCGAGGCGAAGCTGATTTACTACAAGGTGAGTTACCTGCAGAATTAGTAAGATATTTGCAAACAAAACCAGAAGTGATAGTAAAAACCCATCCAGGCGTTAACTATTCTTATTTAGGTATTAATACGCAAGATCCAGTCTTACAGCATCAGAAAGTTAGACAAGCGATTGCACATGCGATTGATCGACAAGCGCTGGTTGATAAAGTGCTTGTCGATCACACTCGCGTTGCTGGTGCGATTTTGCCACCAGAGCATTATGCAGGTAACGCTAGTTTAAAAAAATATGATTACAATCCTGAGCAGGCAAAACGCTTGCTGACTGAAGCAGGGCTTAATTTGCCTGTGAAGCTTGTATATAAAACTTCTACCGATGCACAACGTGTACGTATTGCAACCATACTACAAGCGCAAATGCGTCCAGCAGGGATTGAGTTGGAAATTCGCAGTCTAGATTGGGGTACCTTCTTTGAAGATGTTCAGCAAGGAAACTTTCAATTGTATGGCCTGACTTGGGTAGGTATTAAAACCCCAGAAATCTATACAAAAGTATTCGGCTCCCAATATTTCCCACCAAATGGTTTTAATCGTGGTCGGTTTTCACATAGCCAAGTAGACAGTCTACTTGCAAAAGAAGACTGGCAGGCCGCTACTGGCATGATTCATGAGCAGTTGCCTTATATCCCATTGTGGTATGAGGGGCAATTTGCAGTGCTAAGTAAAAAAATTAGCCACTACGCACCAAAACCAGATGGTAATTGGGACGATTTAGCTACAATAAGCACTTATGCACATTAAGATTTCAATAGCGCAGCAGATGCTTACCCTGTTAGATGATGCGGGTAATGTCCACGCCCAATATCCCATCTCAAGTGCAGCCAATGGTGTTGGTTGCGAGAAAAATAGTGGTTGTACCCCATTAGGCGCACATACCGTGCGTGCCAAAATTGGCGCCCAACAGCCCATCAATAGTGTATTCATAGGACGTAGACCAACCGGAGAGATTTGCACGCCAGCACTGATGGCTGAGTTTCCCAACCGTGATTGGATATTGACACGTATTTTATGGTTGTCTGGAACTGAGCTTGGCAAAAATCGTTTAGGTAATGTAGATACCATGCAGCGCTATATTTATATTCATGGTACGCCAGATTCCGTTACCTTGGGCCAGCCAGGCTCTCACGGCTGTATACGCATGCGTAACGCTGATATCGTTGCACTATTTGATGCAGTACCGGTTGGTACGATGGTGATGATTGACGTCTAATGTATATTATCAAGCGTATAACGGTTTTACTCACTGTCATCTTTGGCGTGTTGCTACTCACTTTTTTATTAATACATTTAGTCCCGGGTGATCCTGTAGATGTGATGTTGGGCGAATCTGCAAATGTGGCAGATAGAGCAGCATTGCGTGCAGAGCTGGGGTTAGATCAGCCATTGGCAAATCAGTTTGGTCAATATCTAGTCAAGTTGGTGCATGGTGATCTTGGTCAGTCTATCCATACACACACGCCCATCGTTAATTTAATTCAGGCGCGTTATCCTGCAACATTAAAGTTGGCGTTGTTGTCATTGATAATCGGTATTACAGTTGGTGTCCCGCTGGGGATTTTTGCCGCCCTTAAAGCAGGGGGTTGGCAAGACTTTCTCGTGACGATTGTTTCTGTGCGTTTATCTGCAATGCCTGCATTTTGGCTAGGGCCTGTGCTCATGCTGATATTCGCTGTTTGGTTAGGCTGGTTACCTGTCAGTGGCATGGATACTGGTGCATCCATCATTCTGCCCGCTGTTACATTAGGTTTCGGACTCAGTGCAATTCTTACAAGGATGACGCGAACGAGTCTACTAGAAGTGCTCAACGATGATTATATTCGCACCGCTCGCGCTAAAGGCTTGAGTGAACATACGGTGATATTGCGCCATGCTTTACGAGCAGCTTTGCTGCCCATTATTACCATCGTTGGTTTGCAGATGGGGAGCTTATTGGCTGGCACAGTGATTACCGAAACTATTTTTAGTTGGGATGGCATCGGCAAGCTATTGGTTGAAAGCATAGAAAAACGTGACTATCCTGTCACTCAAGCCTGTGTGTTAATTGTGGCGTTAAGTTATGTGATGGTGAATCTAGTGACCGATATTTTATATCGTCTAGCTGACCCGAGAGTTCGCCATGCTTAGTAAGGCGATGCAATGGTAAGGCGATGCCATGAAGTTAATTTCTAATTTAATCTTAGCCGTTTGGCTAGTAGCAATATTAGTGGGCAGGCTAATTGAGCTGAACCCAAATACGATTGATTTAGAGGTGATTCTGCAAGCACCCTCAGCACAGCATTGGTTCGGTGCGGATGATTTAGGTCGAGATATTTTTGCGCGTGTATTAAGCGGGGTTGAAGTATCCATTTTGGTCGCACTTATCGTGACCGTGGTTACCATGGTAATCGGCGTGCTTGTCGGTTTGCTGGCAGGTTTTTACGGTGGGAAGATAGATGCGGCACTGATGCAAATAACGGATATCTTCTTAGCGTTTCCTGGTATTTTGCTGGCAATTGCATTTGCCGCTGTTCTGGGGCCAGGTTTAGACAATCTCATCATGGCCTTATGTCTGACTGGCTGGGTGAGTTATGCAAGGCTTACCCGTGGGCAAACCTTGAGTTTGCGTTACCGTCAGCATGTACAGGCTGCAGAGTCATTAGGTGCGGGTGTGCCTCGCTTGTTATTTCGACATATATTGCCGTTGTTAGCTTCTATTTTAGTGGTAGAAGCCACTTACAGTATGGCGAGTGTCATGATCGCAGAGGCCAGTCTTTCGTTTCTTGGCTTAGGGATACAGGCACCAGAGGCCTCTTGGGGTGCGATGTTGCGAGATGCAGTACGCTATATGTTAATTGCACCGCATTATGTGTTAATTGTAGGCGGGTGCTTGATGAGTTTGATTTTAGCCATTAATCTAGGCGGCGACTATTTGCGCGACGCTTTAGATGTCAGAAAACCAGATTAAGAAAAGAGATTGCATGAGTTTAGGTCCAGTCATGTTAGATGTTGTCGGCACAGAATTAACTGATGACGATATTCGACGTTTAAAACATCCACTTGTAGGTGGCGTCATTTTATTTAAGCGTAATTATGAAAATAATGCACAGCTTAAAGCATTAACTGCGAGCATTCATGCCGTGCGTCAACCTCCATTGTTGATTGCGGTTGACCATGAAGGTGGTCGCGTGCAGCGATTTAGAGAAGGATTTACGAAAATCCCACCCATGCGAGAGTTTGGCAAAATCTGGGATAAAAATCCTAAAAAAGCGAAAGAACTTGCAACAGAGGCTGGTTGGATATTGGCTGCAGAATTACGTGCACATGGTGTAGATTTTAGCTTTACTCCAGTGCTAGATATGGATTATGGCGATAGTTTGGTCATAGGCGACCGTGCTTTTCATTTAAATCCACAGGCGATTAGTGATTTAGCTTACGCATTGATGCAGGGTTTAAAAAAAGGGGGCATGGCCGCTGTTGGCAAACATTTTCCTGGGCATGGTTTTGTCGTTGCGGACTCTCATGTGAGCATGCCGGTGGATGAGCGTGAGTTCGATCAGATTGCACAGCATGATATGCAGCCTTTCCGTATGCTAATTGATGATGGTATTCAAGCGATTATGCCCGCTCATGTGGTATACGCTAAGGTAGATAACAAGCCTGCTGGCTTCTCGCCGCGTTGGTTGCAAAAGGTGTTGCGTGAGCGCTTGGGGTTCAATGGTGTCATTTTTAGTGATGATTTAAGTATGGAAGCGGCTACTGCTGGCGGTGATGTAACTAGCCGTGCACTAGAAGCATTGAATGCCGGATGCGATATGGTGTTGTTATGTAACCAGCCCGCAATGGCGGATGAATTATTAGCTAATCTTAAATGGACAATCTCTGCACAGAGTTTGAGCCGGTTAGCACGTATGCATGGACATAAACACCCATTAAGCATGGATGCCCTGCATGAAAGTGGAGAGTTCGTTCGAGCAGTTCACCAAGTGGCACAAATAGGAATTGTTGAGGGTGAGTTGTTTGCTTAATGCGTTTGCGTACCCTTAATGCGTGTGCGTACCTAAGTGTCGATTGAAATGATGTGATGCGAGATATAGATAATCAATTAGGAAGTGACGAAATACCTAGTATTTGGGACAGAATTGGTACGGCAATTCTAGCACCTGTCGCCTTTAATTTTAGTATTATCATTGTAGTGTCTTTGCTGTTTAGCGGAGGGAGAAAATATATTCTTTATTTCAGTAATCCTGTTCGCTTACTTTACGGCGTACCTGGTAACTATTTATTATTGATTACAATAATTTTGCCAGCGATAATAGGTTTTATATTAGGTTTGAGTAAATTTACATCTTTATATGGGCATCTTTTCTATACAAACGCAGATAGCGAAAAAAGCATTTCAGTCACTATTCTTGTATGGGTGATTTTATTGATAACTGCTTATATACTTTCTAGTTTAGGCTTTCCATTCTAGCCTTATTCAATTATAAATTTCACTTGAAACTTATATCCTTAATCGGTATCTTAGTAGCAGAAGTATTTTTAATGTAAAGGAAATAAACAATGTTAGACAATACCCCAGTATTAGGCCGTTCAGAATCAGCTGAACTAGCAACGAATCGAGTTTTGCGTAACACATATGCGTTGTTGGGTTTGACCATGATTCCAACAGTGATTGGTGCTTTTGTTGGCATGAGTATGAACTTTTCAATTGCACAGCAACATCCATTCATATTCGCGATTGGCGCAATGGCAGTGATGTACGGGATGTTCGCGGCAATTTCTGCTAACCGTAACAGCAGTTTTGGTGTGGTGCTTTTGTTGGGTTTAACATTCTTAATGGGAATGCTACTAGGCCCAATTCTACAACATGCCCTTAATTTGAGTAACGGCGCGCAGATTGTTGGTTTAGCTGCTGGTGGCACAGGCATTATCTTGATGACATTGGCTGGCATTGCAACCACCACTAAAAAAGACTTCAGCTTTATGGGCAAATTTTTGCTCGTAGGCATTATTTTGCTGATTGTTGCTTCTTTGGCAAATATCTTTTTACAAATCCCAGCAATGGCGCTTGCGTTGTCAGCTGTAGGTGTGATTTTGTTTTCAGGCTTTATCTTGTACGACGTTAGCCGCATTGTAAACGGTGGTGAAACTAATTACGTGATGGCAACATTAGGTTTGTACCTAAGCATCTACAACCTATTTACAAGCTTGTTGCAACTGTTAATGGGCTTAATGGGTGGCAATGATTAATCGCATTACGTATTAAATAGATGATGATGTAATCTTCAGTTTTTACCCTAAAAAAACCCGCATATGCGGGTTTTTTTTATATTAACTATGTTAAATAGTTGCACTACACTAGCCTGATGGAATCTTAGCTATACTCGTAAAAGCTTTGACTGTTTTCGACGTTCAGAAAAGAAGTTGGTTAGTATCGACCCGCACTCGTTCGCCATGACGCCGCTCGTTACTTGGGTGTGGTGATTGAGTTTTTGTTCTGCCATCAGGTTGACTACGCTTCCGCATGCACCAGTTTTATGGTCACTGGCGCCATAAACTAATCTGGCGATTCTTGCATGCTGTATTGCGCCTGCGCACATTGCACAGGGTTCTAATGTGACATAAAGCGTGCAATCAACTAGGCGATAGTTGCCTAAGAATTTTGCGGCATCACGCATCGCTTGTATTTCGGCGTGTGCGCTAGGGTCATGTGAGCCGATAGGCGCGTTACTGCCTCGGCCAATAATTTTTCCATCTTTCACTACAATCGCACCCACTGGTACTTCACCAGCTAGTGCGGCTTCCGCAGCCAGTGTCAGCGCGGTTGTCATTAATGTCTGATCTTGCTCGGTATCGATAGAAATGTTGGATGTCATGCGTTGTGTGTCGTTCAAATAGAGTCTCAATGACAGAAAAGTTTAATTTAGTCTTTTTGTTTTTGACCCCAGCGGATTAATACATATATCAAGCCTAAGACAAACGCTCCACCTACCCATGTCACAATTTCTTCTGTCGTCGGGATGACATCTTGTACTGGCATGACAATTAATTTACGTAAAAACAGCACCAATACCACCTCAACAAATGTTTCTACTAAGAGTTTGCTGCCTTGCAGGTAACGAATTTCTGCGGAAATCAATGCGGAAATTGACCATAGCAACATCAGTGTTCCCAGCGCGTGTAAGAATCCGTGTACGAGATTGTGTGCGGATGCTGCAGCATATACATCTTTAAAAAACAGCCAGGTAAACATGATGACCGAGATGGCAAGCGCTAGCCCGATGATGACGTGTGCAAAGCCATTTAGACATTGCATCGCCTTAATGGCAAAGTTGTTGATGCGTGCGAAATTTCTAGGGACTTGTTCTTCTGACATGCTCATTACCTTGATTGTGCTGTTGATAATAAAATATCACTGATATTCAATAATTGGAATTGTTTAATTAGCCATTGCTGTGCTTTTCCGCCATCGCTGCGCCATGCTAAGAAAATAGTAAACTCATGTTTAGGCTCTGCAACTTGCTTGATGACCAGCAAGCCTTGGCTAGCATATTGCTCGGCGAGTTGGTGAGGCACATAACCAGCGCCTAAGCCAGCAATCTGTGCCTGTAGTTTTAAGTGCATACTCGGCACAGAAAGCACGTCTTGACCTGTGAGGATACCAGATGTGCGTGGGGGTAAATTGCGTGAGCTGTCCGCGGCAGAAATAGATCGATATCGGATGATATCCTGATTTTGTAAAGGCTCAGCTAACGTTGCGAGAGGGTGGTGTGGTGCAACTGCATAGCTAAATGTCATCGAGCCAATTGGTTTCGTCATAATGCCAGCGTTAGGCGGTGCATCCCCTGGCGCCCCTAATGCAATGTCTGCTCGACCACTAATCAGTGCATCCCAACTGCCGCCATACACTTCTTGGGTGAGTTTTATTCTGGTGCCGAAGTGTTGCGCATAAAATTGTTCTAAAATTGGGTAGACGCTGGTGATATCAAACAAATCAGATACTGCGATTGTCAGTTCTGTCTCTACGCCTTTAGCTACACGTTTGACGCGAGATTCAAGTTCGCTGGCCGCATTCAGTAGATTACGACCCTCTTTAAGTAGTTCTGCGCCTGCTAAAGTCAACTCCGCGCGATGACCGCTACGGTTAAACAATGTGACGTTTAAGTCTTCTTCTAGCTTTCTCACCGTGTAGGTGATAGCTGAAGGTACTTTAAACAAAGATTCCGCTGCTGCTGCAAAGCTACCTTTGCGTGCGATCGCATCTAAGACCTCAAGAGACTCTAAAGAAAGTTTTATCGACATAGGGGAAATGAATCTTGGTCAATTTTTTTGAACAAGCCATGCAAAATAATTTGCTATTAGTATATTCTTATTAGTAATAACATGCTTCTCATTATTCAGTTTACTTGAATGTAATGTTGGGATTGTAGTCTCTTATGCGCCTGAGTAAAGCTCTCTTTTTAAGCGCTGATGTTTTTTGTACTTGAATTTTTGTAATAAGACTTTATGTAGTGAATGGGTATCCATATGCAGTGAGGGGTGCGTCATATAAATGCAACTTTATGTGGTTATGTTTGACCAACACCATACTTTGCTGTGAATTTGATAAGCTTCGAACCGAACTCAATCACTGAGTAAACTACGTTTTAATTACAGTAAGTTTTAATTGCAGATAGCGCACTGAATTTATCGATTAATTTTGTGTTTCTTACAAGTAATCGCAGCACTTCAAAATAAAAAATATAGAAATTAAACAATGTGGCAGAACAACCCAGTTTTATCGCTGGGTTTTAAAAATTTGAAAGGATTTCTCAATGAAATATATACATTTAAAAACGACGGCATTTTTAGGCGCTTTATTTGCTGGCATGAATACAGCAGTGGCCGCCCCTGTGGCATACAATATCGATGCTGCACACAGTTTTGCTAACTGGAGTGTTCGCCATGTCGTTGCAAAGGCTTCTGGAACTTTCAATGAAATTACAGGGAATATTTCTATCGACAGAGAAAACCTAGCAAACTCATCAGTCGATGCAAAAATTAATGTGCTGAGTGTGAACAGTGGGTTGGCTAAACGTGATGCGCACATCAAAGAAAAAGATTATCTAAACGCAGGTAAGTTTTCTGAGATGCATTTTGTCAGCACCAAAATTGATGCAAAAAATGCGAACGAAGGTGTGATGACTGGTAAGTTTACGATGAACGGTGTCACTAAAGAAATTGCCTTGCCATTTAAAGTGCTGGGCTTTGGTAATGACCCGTGGGGTGGAGAGCGCAGTGGGTTTGAGGCTAAAACTACGCTTAAGGCTTCTGATTATGGCTTTGGCTGGGGATTAAAACCAAACGCACCAGTTGGTGATGAGATTGAGGTAACGCTACTGATTGAGGCAGTGAAGCCTTCAGCAGAAAAACCAAAGAAATAATTAAGAAATAATCGTCGATATTCTTAGAATAGATAGTTATAGATAGTTTAGGAGGTAGAAATGGCATTAGATTTATTTAGTCCAGTGAAACTAGGCAGTATGCAGTTAAATAACCGTATTGTCATGGCACCATTGACGCGCAATAGAGCAGGTGAGCATGGCGTACCTCAACCATTGAATGTGACTTATTACGAGCAACGCGCAAGTGCTGGCCTCATTATCACGGAAGCCACCCCTATTTCTGTGATGGCGCATGGTTATCCTGCATTGCCTGGCATTTACACTGACGCACAAGTGGCTGGGTGGAAAAAGATTACCGATGCAGTCCACGCTAAGGGTGGCAAAATTGTGATCCAGTTGTGGCATGTCGGCCGTATTTCTCATCCAAGCTTACTGCCTGAAGGTGCCTTGCCTGTTGCGCCTTCAGCAATTAAGCCTGCGGGAAAAGCATTCACCTATCAGGGGCTAGTTGACTATGTCACGCCTAGAGCGCTAGAGACCTCAGAATTGCCAGGTATCGTTGCCGATTATGTCCATGCAACCAAATGCGCGCTTGCTGCTGGTTTTGATGGTGTTGAAGTGCATGCGGCCAATGGCTATCTGCTAGATCAGTTTTTGCGTGATGGTACGAATCAACGTACTGACCAATACGGCGGTAGTATTGAAAATCGTTCACGACTATTGCTAGAAGTGGTCAAGGCTGTTGTGGATGTTGCCGGTGCAGATAAAGTAGGTGTGCGACTTTCTCCTGTGAATCCTTTTAATGATATGCAAGATAGCAATCCGCAAGCTTTATTTAACGCTGTGGCGACGGCATTGAACCAGTTTGATCTGGCTTATCTACATGTTGTCGAAGGCGGTATTCATGGTGGTGGGATTGCAGATCCGTTCGATTTTGATGCGTTGCGTAAGTTGTTTAAGGGTGCTTACATGGCCAACCTGTCGTATGACAAAGCGCGAGGGAATGCAGTCATTGCGAGTGGACATGCTGATGCGGTAGCTTATGGTGTACCATTTATCTCTAATCCCGATTTAGTGGAACGCTTTAAACTAGATGCACCGCTGAATGAAGCGGATTCATCAACATTTTATGGTGGCACTGAAAAAGGCTATACCGATTATCCATTCATGAAGGCTTAAAGGCGATGCATAAACCTGCGATTACACAAGTTCCTATTGATTCAACGTTAGCCAATCGATGGAGTGGTCGTGCCTATGATGCGAGCAAAAGCATTAGCCATGAGCAGGTGATTGCATTGCTTGAGGCTGCAAGATGGGCTCCTTCTTGTTTTGGTGATCAGCCATGGCGTTTTGTGGTTTTG
>CAZZDN010000052.1:0-11534 GCA_964652655.1 uncultured Methylotenera sp. | reverse complement strand
CAGAGTTCATGGAAGATGCATTACCATACCTGGAAGACGGCATGCCTGCTGACTTACGTTTTTATGAAGGCAAAGCGATTACCGTTGAGTTACCTACAACAGTCGTACGTGAAATCACCTACACTGAGCCAGCTGTGAAAGGCGACACTTCAGGTAAAGTCATGAAACCAGCTAAAATTGCTTCAGGCTTTGAAATTTCAGTGCCTTTATTCTGCGCGCAAGGCGACAAAATTGAAATCGACACGCGTACTGGTGAATACCGTAACCGTGTAATGAAATAATTTTCCGCTATCTACAGATAGCAAAAAATTAAAAAAGGGAGCAACTTGCTCCCTTTTTTTATGACTAAGAAAGTTAATGACTGAGCAAAGTAAATCGCGTTAATATAGTGAAAACAAAAAGTATAAAAGTCATGGGGATGCAAAATGAATGACAAACAACTGGTTGCACTACATGCGGCAAAATACGTCAAAGATGGCATGCTAGTTGGGCTTGGCACTGGCTCAACAGCAAACTACTTTATTGAAGAACTCGCTAGACTAACGCGTGAGCAAGGGTTGCGATGTGTCACGATTGCCAGCTCCACCATTAGTGCACAAAAAGCCCAGTCATTGCAATTACCTATCGTAGCGCTAGAGCACGTATCAAGCATAGACTTGTACGTAGATGGTGCAGATGAAATTACCTCAGACAAAACCTTGCTTAAAGGCCGTGGCAGCGATTTAGTGAAAGAAAAACTACTGGCTAAAGCAGCCAGTCAATTTATTGCGGTTGCAGATGCTAGCAAGTTGGTAAGCCATATCGGCCAAAACTTCACCATCCCGATTGAAGTCATTCCATTCGCTTGGCAGCTCGCTAAAAAGAGTTTAGAAACACTCGGTGGTGTAGGAGAGTTGCGTCCGAATCCTGCAAAAGACGGTTTTTGGATAACCTCGCACGGTAGCTACGTACTCGATATGAGGTTTGATAAAAATCTCGATGCAAGCGCACTCAACACCCTGATTAATAACACACCAGGCGTGGTTGAACATGGTATTTTTCATCAACTCACTGACCTTGTGTTAATCGCCCAAGATGGCGTGGTAAGCGAGCATTAAGTTTGCTTGGCACGCTAAAACATTGGAAGGCAGTCATCGGCATACTGCTTGCTTGTAGCTTATCTGCATGTCAGCCATCGGCTGAAATTGACGACCTTCCTCCTATCGATCCCAATAAAAAAGAAATTGTATTCGTCACACATAATGGGCCTACTACCTATTACCTAAATAATGAGAATCAGCCTGCTGGTATTGAATATGAGCTAGCCTCGTTGTTTGTTAAGCACACCTTTCCTGACCATGAAATTCGCTTCCAACTAGTGAACAGTATTAGCGATGTGATTCCAACCTTACTAAAAGGCAAAGCGCATATTGCTGCTGCCAGTTTGAGTGTTACATATTTACGTGAACATCTCGTCATTTTTTCCACACCATATCAAGAAACACAACAACAGCTAATTTTTAATAATGAAATCAATCAAAAACCTAAAGACATCAACGCACTAATCGGCAAAAAAATCACCGTGCCAGAAGGTACCAGCTACGAAGAGCAACTTGCTAATTTGCAAAAGAAATATGATTGGCTTAAATGGCAAAGTGCTGATCGCACAAACACAGAGTCTCTCTTAGAAGAAGTCGCAGATGGTCTGCTAGACTATACGATTGCCGATAGCCATCTAGCTGGGCTCATGCAAAACTATTACCCTAACCTTAGCGTAGCCATGCCAATTGGCCCTAAAGATAAAATAGCATGGGCGATGTCTAAAAACTCTGACCCTAAAATGCTTGCCAAGATTAATGCATTTTTCTCTCAAATCAAGGCAGATGGCACCTTGCGTAATTTACTTGACCGCTACTATGGTCATAACCAACGCCTTAATACCTTAGATGTGACCACATTCCTCAAACGAACTAACACACTACTTCCGAAATATATTCACCTATTTAAGCAAGCACAGGAATTAACAGGCATCGACTGGCGTTTACTAGCAGCGGTCAGCTACAGAGAGTCACACTGGGACACCTACAACACCTCTCCAACGAATGTACGTGGCTTGATGATGCTAACAGAAGGTACCGCAGACCTAATGGGTGTCACAGATCGCCTAGACCCCAAACAAAGCATACCGGCAGGTGCAAAATACTTGCTTAAACTGATTGAAACCGTGCCTGCGCGTATTCCTGAACCAGACAGAACCTACATGGCACTTGCTTCTTATAATATAGGCTATGCCCATGTTGAGGACGCTAGAGTGTTGGCCAAAAGACTAGGCTTGAATCCAGACAGTTGGGCTGATGTGAAAAAAACATTAGTGCTGCTTAAAAATCCAGAATATTACTCCACACTGAAATATGGCTATGCCAGTGGCGGTGCTCCCGTGATTTTTGTAGAGTCTGTGCGTAGCTATCAGCGTATATTAGAGAAGCATCAGCCTGGCCACAACTCTGAGCTTGATAAATTCAAGATTGCGCGCAATTAGCGCAATTGATACTCAATTAATCAAACCCTAAGCGGCTAGCACTAGCATACTGCCCAGCATCATTACGATGCTAGCCAATAACTTTCTGCGAATATGTTGTTCTTTGAACACTTGATATCCAATCAACACCTGCATCACCATACTAAGTTGAAAAAGTGCTAACGCATAAACCACTAGCATATTGGCAAGTAATAGTAAGGTGAAGTACTGCATCAGAAACACCATCACACCGATGAATACAATTCTATTGATATGCTGCCTAGTTGCGCTCAGCTCGGTTTGCATAGAATGTGGCAGAAAAAAATAGTTACTAACAAGTGCAAAAGGCAAACCAATCAATGACCAAAATATCATGGTCTCAAACGCGCCACCAGCGATGACGGCGTTCTTTAGAAATACGGTTCCTATCGAAAACAGCAGAATAGATAAGAAGCGCGCCTGTACGCCTTTATCTAAAAATAGATAAATGAGACTTGGCGCTTGTCTTGTAGGGCTAGGCGGCATCAAAAAGAAACTACCTATCACAATAATCAACACCCCTAAAAAACCTTGCGTGCTAGGAATTTCATTGAGAAACAACATAGAAAGCAACATGGAAACGACGACTTTATAGGCGTTCAATGGTCCGAATACAGAAAAATCTGTTTTAGAGAGTGAAAGCACAAGAAACATCCAGCCTGCGACATCAAATAATGAAGCAAGTGTGACGTTTAACCAGAAACTGCTCGTTAAATCATTAAGCTGAATCGTTCCTAAAAAGGAGACTGCGATGAGGCTTAGCACAAAGTAAGTCGTTGCAACTATATAAAACGGATGCAACCCATGGTGCGAAAGCTTTTTTTGATAGACATTGGACGCCAGAGAAAATATCAGGCGTCCACATACGTATACGATTTCCACTTAGAAATGGAGGCTTGAGTCGTTAGTGAGAACGAGCATCAACAACAGCCTTAAGCTTTAATCACCTCTAGGTTGTTCATGTATGGCCTTAAGACTTCAGGCACAGTCACGCTGCCGTCTGCATTTTGGTAGTTTTCTAATACTGCAACCAAAGTACGGCCAACCGCCAAACCAGAACCATTCAGGGTGTGTACTAACTCTGGTTTACCGCTCTCGTTGCGGAATCTCGCTTGTAAACGACGCGCTTGGAAAGCCTCACAATTAGAAACTGAGGAAATTTCACGGTAAGTATTTTGTGCTGGTAGCCACACTTCCAAATCATAAGTTTTAGCTGCGCCAAATCCCATGTCACCTGTGCAAAGTGAGACAACACGGTAAGGCAGACCTAATGCTTTAAGAATATTCTCTGCATGGCCGACCATCTCTTCCAGCGCCTCATAACTTGTCGCAGGGTGCACGATTTGCACCATCTCCACTTTATCGAACTGGTGCTGACGTATCATGCCCTTGGTATCACGGCCATAAGAGCCAGCTTCAGAGCGGAAACATGGCGTGTGCGCAGTCAGCTTAATTGGTAAGGCTTCGAATGGCACAATTTCATCACGCACAGTGTTGGTGAGTGTCACTTCAGAAGTAGGGATTAAATATAACTTACTATCGTTATGTGCGAGTGAAAACAGATCTTCTTCAAATTTTGGCAATTGACCAGTGCCGGTCAATGTTTCTGCATTCACTAAATATGGGGTATAGCACTCTTCGTAGCCATGCTGTTCAGTTTGTGTGTCTAACATGAATTGCGCCAAAGCACGATGCATCTTTGCAATCTGCCCACGCATCAATGTAAAGCGCGCACCCGATAGCTTGGTGCCAGTATCAAAATCCAAGCCCAACGGCGAGCCTACATCGGTATGGTCTTTAACCTCAAAATCAAACGTGCGCGGTGTACCCACTTTACGCACTTCTACGTTGTCCGCCTCAGACTTACCAACAGGCACACTTGAATGAGGTAGGTTAGGCACATTCAGTAACAGGTTTTGCAACTCAGTTTGTAGTTCCGCTAAGCGCACTTCCCCCGCTTTTAACTGCTCACCCAAGCCAGCTACCTCTGCCATAATGGCGCTAACATCCTCACCTTTAGATTTGGCAATCCCAATTTGTTTAGAGGCGTTATTGCGCTTTGCTTGTAAGTCTTGGGTATTGGTTTGCACAGTTTTACGCTCTTGCTCTAGCGCACTGAACTTAGCAGCATCAAACTCAAAACCACGTGCCTGTAATTGACGCACTACGCCATCTAAATCATTTCTTAATGCCTGAATGTCTAACATTTAAATCCCTTATTTTATTCTGTTGCATGCTTGCCGTACTTTTTTGCTTGATTAAGGTAAAGTACCCTTAAAAATTAGGCTTAAAAACCGGCAGATTGCTTATTTTTTTGCTTTTCTGTCTAGCTCGCGCAGATATGCTAATTTTTCCGCTATTTTACCCTCAAGACCACGAGGCGTGGGGGAGTAAAATTGCTGTGGCGGCAAATCATCAGGAAAATAGTTCTCGCCTGCAGCATAAGCCTCTGGCTCATTATGTGCGTAACGATACTCTTTACCGTAATCCAACGCTTTCATGAGCTTGGTCGGTGCATTACGCAAATGTAATGGCACGGTACGCGACTTATCTTGCGCGACAAAAGCTTTAGCCTGATTGTAAGCCATATAGGCAGCATTACTTTTGGCGGCAACCGCTAAGTAAATCACCGCATTCGATAATGCCAACTCCCCTTCTGGCGAACCCAAGCGCTCATAAATCTGGCAAGCTTCCAGCGCCATGGTCTGCGCGCGCGGATCTGCTATTCCAATATCTTCAACCGCCATGCGCACAATACGACGCCCTAGATAGAGCGGGTCGGCTCCACCATCAATCATGCGTAAAAACCAGTACAAAGCCGCATCTGGGTTAGAGCCGCGTACAGATTTGTGCAATGCAGAGATTTGGTCATAAAACGCCTCGCCACCTTTATCAAACCGGCGTAATTTACTCGCCATCGTGGTTTGCAGAAATTCCTCATCGATTTCTGTGATACCAGCGCCCTGCGCGGCATTGAACAAACCTTCTGCAAAATTGAGCAAACGCCTTGCATCGCCATCTGCATAAGCCAGCACCTGTTCACGCACTTCTGACGTGAGAGTCAAGTCTGATGCAACCAGTTGTTGCGCACGGTCTAGCAGTAAGGTTAATTCTGCTTCAGACAGTGAGTTAAGTACAAATACCTGCGCACGACTTAATAACGCGCTATTAACCTCAAAAGACGGATTTTCAGTCGTTGCCCCAATAAAAGTAATCAGGCCGCTTTCCACAAAAGGCAAAAACGCATCTTGCTGGCCTTTATTAAATCGGTGCACCTCGTCAACAAATAGTATGGTTTTACGTCCACGTTGCTGCAAAGTTAACTCTGCACGTTCAACTGCCTCGCGAATATCTTTAATGCCCGATAGTACAGCTGAGAGCGGGATAAATTCAGCGTCGGCACTATTCGCAATCAGGCGTGCTAAGGTAGTTTTACCTACGCCAGGTGGCCCCCATAAAATCATGGAAGGCAACTTGCCAGACTGGAATGCTAAACGTAAAGGTTTGCCGACACCAAGCAGATGCGACTGGCCGACCACTTCGTCTAGTGCTTTAGGGCGAAGTCGCTCGGCTAATGGTGCCTCTGGGGTATTGGGAGTAAATAAACTATTCAAAATAAATTGGCGTCTTTCACCTGTTGCTACTCGCCCACCACGTCAACACCTTTAGGCACTTTAAATAGAAATGACTTTTCATTGAGTGATGGATTCACTTCTACGTTAGAAAACACGATTTTAGTATGGTGCCCAAAACTGTCTACGAGAGTCATTTCCTGTATCTGATTATCTTTAAACCCTAGTAAGATTTTCTCAAATCCAGACTCTTTATCTTTTGGTTGCGCACTCACCCAGTTTAAGTTGTCTTTATTATCAGTATTGCCTTTAATTTCAGCATTGCTAAGTGCAAAAGTCTCTTCAATCGCTTTTCCGCCAGCCAGTAAAGCAGCCGGGCTAGAGCCTAGTGCTTTAGTGGTATCACGTACCGTGACTTGCGCAAGCTCTGTGTCATACAACCAGACTTGTTTACCATCACTGATAATTTGCTGCTCATAAGGTTTGTTGTAATCCCATCTAAACTTATTCGGGCGTTTAAGTTGCATGGTGCCTTGAACTTCCTGCACTTTACGACCTTGCCTATCGGTGACTGTTTGATGAAAGTTGGCACGTACCGACTGCGTTTTCTCGTAAAAAGTCTTTACGCTCTCCATGCCATCCGCGTGCACTTGCTGTGCGGTGAGCAAAACGGGTAAAACAAGCAGGCTTTTTGTTAGCTTAGTAAACAAAGAAGCGCTGTTTGTGATTTTTATCATATTCATTAAATTCAAAATTTCATTTCTTGTAAAAATTAGGGCTCATGATGTGGTGCTAATACTTCGCGATTACCATTACTTTGCATCGCCGAAACTAAACCTGCACGCTCCATATCTTCAATCAGGCGCGCAGCACGGTTATAGCCAATACGTAGCTGACGCTGTACGGATGAAATACTGGCGCGGCGTGATTTCAGCACGATACCAACTGCTTCATCGTACAATGGGTCAACCTCTGCACCGCCACTGCCAGCGCCACCACTCGCAAAGTCTGCACCGCCAGCTTCTTCAGTTTCATTGGTTAGAATACCGTCGATATAATTCGGTTCACCTTGCGATTTAAGGTAATCCACAACTTTGTGCACTTCCTGATCAGACACAAACGCGCCGTGGATACGCAACGGGTAACCAGTCCCTGGTGGCATGTAGAGCATATCACCCTGACCTAGCAAAGCCTCTGCGCCCATTTGGTCTAGAATGGTTCGTGAGTCAATTTTACTCGACACCTGGAACGAGATACGCGTAGGCACGTTAGCTTTAATCAAGCCGGTAATCACATCTACTGACGGACGTTGCGTTGCAAGTACCAAATGTATGCCAGAAGCACGTGCTTTTTGGGCTAAACGCGCAATCAGCTCCTCCACTTTTTTACCTACCACCATCATCAAGTCTGCCAACTCGTCGATAACCACAACAATCAATGGCATTTCTTCCAATGGTTCTGGTTCATCTGGCGTAAGACTAAATGGATGTGGAATTTTCTCTCCAGCTTTATCCGCTTCTTTAATTTTTTGGTTATAACCCGCAAGGTTACGCACGCCTAACATAGACATCAATTTATAACGACGCTCCATCTCTGCCACGCACCAGTTCAGCGCGTTTGCCGCTTGGCGCATATCGGTCACCACTGGTGCTAACAGATGTGGAATTCCTTCATAGACAGATAGCTCCAGCATTTTAGGGTCAATCAGAATCATACGTACTTGGCTGGCATCTGCTTTGTACAGCACGCTTAAAATCAGTGCGTTAATCGCAACAGACTTACCAGAACCGGTAGTACCAGCAACCAGCACATGCGGCATTTTTGCTAAATCAGCAACCGCAGGCTTACCACCAATATCTTTACCTAAAGAAATAGCTAATGGTGAATGGATATCCGCATAGGCCTGACTGCCCATGATTTCAGACAGATACACAATCTGGCGTTTAGGGTTAGGAATCTCTAAGCCCATGCAGGTTTTTCCTGGAATCGTCTCTACCACACGCACGCTCACCACAGACAAAGCACGTGCCAAATCTTTAACCAGATTCGTCACCTGACTGCCTTTCACCCCAGCAGCTGGCTCCAACTCATAGCGCGTGATTACTGGCCCTGGCAATGCAGTCAACACTTTGACCTCAATGCCAAAATCCATGAGCTTGCGCTCAATTAAACGTGAGGTGAAATCCAGAGTTTCAGCTGATGGTAGCTCCACCGTACCAGAAGGTTCATCCAGCAAGTGGATAGGCGGTAATGGTGTATCAGGGTGCGTGTCGAACAGCGGTACTTGTTTTTCTTTTTGTACGCGTGCACTTTGTGCAATCTCCAGTACCGGTGTTTCAATTTGTACCGGCTCACGGTCTACCACGCGTTTACGCTCGCTTTTCACGTATTCAATACGCTCTTGCTCTACGGCTTTACCTGCTTTTCTGTCTTGCCAGTCTTGCCATTTAAGTTTAATAAACTCATAACTAGCAATCAAAAATGCACCAAATTTCTCGGTAATCATGATCCATGACCAACCCGTAAACAAGCTAAAACCAACAACAAACATCAACAGCAACAGCATGCTAGAGCCGGTGTATCCAAACAAGCTACGCAAACCAGCATCTACGGCCACCCCTAACATCCCACCTGAGCTATCAGGCAGCAACGCGGGTAGTTTGACTAAATGCCCAGCCTCTAGCGCACTTGAGGCGACAAGCAGTAACGCAAATCCAAAGAAGTTAAACAACAGAAATGGCTTTTCACTCTGGTCAACAGCTTCTAACGTTAAATACACAAACCACATGGCATAAAAAGCTAAAACAGCCCACCACCATGCAGAAAAACCAAATACGTATAACAATAAATCTGAAATCCATGCGCCGACACTGCCGCCACTATTTTGAATCACAGCACCTTCTGGCGCAATGTGTGACCATGACGAGTCGTTAGGATTGTAAGTAAACAGAATGACAGTAATATACAGCCCGATAAGCACTAAACCTAACCACCAAGCCTCTTTAATCAGGGTATTAGCAAGGGCATTAGATTTGATGACTTCAGCTTCACGGCGAGCATTAACTGGTTTAGATTTTTTGAAAAACAAGATAAACCTTTAACGTATTTTAAATGTCAGATTTAATTATAGCAGTATCAAAGTCGCTGCGTAGGGATTAGAATATCATTCTCAATTCGAATCATAAAAACGTCGCAATCCCTTAATTCAAAGCATGGTAAGGAGCTCATATGGATATTGGCATCAAAGAAGAAGATAGAAAAAACATTGCGCAAGGACTTTCACATCTATTAGCGGATACCTACACTTTATATTTAAAAACGCATTATTTTCATTGGAACGTCACCGGACCAATGTTTAATACCTTACATCTGATGTTTGAAACACAATATAACGAACTAGCACTGGCAGTTGACTTGGTAGCTGAGCGTATTCGTGCTTTAGATGTATACGCACCTGGCACATATCGCGACTTTGCTAAATTAAGCTCAATTAAAGAGTCTGAATCAGTGCCTAAAGCACAAGACATGATTGCAGAGCTAGTCGCTGGCCATGAAGCAGTGTGCCGCACAGCGCGCAGCGTGTTTCCGAGCGCGGATGCTGCTTCAGATGAAGCCACCGCAGACTTACTCACGCAACGTTTACAAACCCATGAAAAAACCGCATGGATGCTGCGAAGCTTATTAGAAAAATAACCACCTAAACTAACAATTTAGTTTTCTAGGACAAGCCATCGCAAAACTACGGTGATGCCACTGGCTCACTTGAAAAAATTAACGACATACCCAACGTAATAGAAACAACCTTAATTTAAGAAAGCAATTCACTATGGCAACACGTCACGCCAAATTACTCATTTTGGGCTCAGGCCCTGCTGGTTACTCTGCAGCAGTATATGCTGCGCGCGCCAACCTCAAGCCAGTGTTAATTACCGGTATTGCACAAGGTGGCCAACTCATGACCACCACAGAGGTGGATAACTGGCCAGCAGATGCAGATGGTGTGCAAGGCCCAGAATTGATGGCGCGTTTCCAAAAGCATGCTGAGCGCTTTAACACTGAAATGATTTTTGACCACATTCACACTACGCACCTCAAAGAAAAACCTATCCGTTTAGTTGGTGATAGTGGCGAGTACACATGTGATGCTTTGATTATTGCCACAGGCGCATCAGCCAAATACTTAGGACTGCCAAGTGAAGAGGCGTTTTCAGGCAAAGGTGTTTCCGCATGTGCAACTTGCGATGGTTTCTTCTATAGAAATCAAGAGGTTGCTGTGATTGGTGGCGGTAACACGGCGGTTGAAGAGGCTTTATATTTGGCTAACATTGCAAGCAAAGTCACTCTAGTGCACCGTCGCGATAAATTTAAAGCAGAAGCCATATTGGTGGATAAATTAATGGCGCGTGTGGCTGAAGGTAAAATCGTGCTAGAAACGTTTGCTACTTCGGATGAAGTGCTAGGTGATAATACTGGCGTTACTGGTATGCGCATAAAAAATGTGAATGATGGTAGCACCAAAGATATCGCGTTGCAGGGTGTGTTTATTGCGATTGGTCATAAACCGAATACCGATATTTTTGAAGGCCAACTTGAAATGGAAGGTGGCTATATTGTGACCCAAATGGGTCGTGCCGGTAATGCCACAGCCACTAGCGTACCTGGCGTATTCGCTGCAGGTGATGTACAAGACCATATTTACCGCCAAGCGGTGACGAGTGCAGGCACTGGCTGTATGGCTGCACTAGATGCTGAACGCTACTTGGATCATTTGAAATAAGTAATCAGGCGGGCGGTATTCATACCGCCCTCACCTACTTAGTAAAGCTAATAACATTGTGGAAGACGCTGACGACAACGGAGCCGACCTGTTTCTAGAAGCAGTGAAAGATGCGCGTCCACTGAAACCTAAACGTGTGCATCATGCACCGTTACGCCCCAAACCAATCCCAAGACAGTTCATTCGAGATGAACAACAAGCGCTCGCCGATTCGCTAAGCGACCACTACATACCCGCACATGACTTAGAAACCGGTGAAGAACTGCTTTACCTACGTGAAGGTCACTCTCCGGATATTTTAAGTAAATTACGCCGTGGCCATTGGGTCATACAATCAGCCATTGATTTACATGGCTTGATCAGCGACGAAGCTAGACTTTACGTTGCCACCTTTTTAAACGACTGCAAAAAGCGCGGCATACGTTGCGTCAGGATTGTGCATGGCAAAGGCTTAGGCTCACGGAACCGCGAGCCAGTACTGAAACACAAATTGCGTGGCTGGTTGATGCAACGTGATGAAGTCATCGCTTATGCTGAAGCTCGCCGACAAGATGGCGGTAGCGGCGCAGTGATCGTGCTGCTAAAAGCTTAAATAAAGCCATCATCAAACAAGGCTAAACTTAGCTTTGCCTTCATAGCATTGTCATCA
>CAZZDN010000051.1:0-11672 GCA_964652655.1 uncultured Methylotenera sp. | reverse complement strand
AAGGCTGGTTTGAATTTAGACGGCAGCTTGAATACAAACAGCAATGGCTTGGTGGTGAGGTACTAGCAGTCCCACCACACTACACGAGCCAGCGTTGTAGCTGTTGTGGATTGGTTGATAAAGCTAACCGCACTTCGCAAGCGAAGTTTGCTTGCGTAATCTGTGGTTACGAGACGAATGCTGATTTGAATGCAGCCAGGAATATATTCGCGGCAGGACATGCTGTGCTAGCGTGTGGAGAATTGATGCAACAAGGTCAATCTGTGAAACACGAACCCACTGAGGAGACTACGCATGTCAGCGCGTAGCTCGGTAGGAATCCCCGACCTTTAGGGCGGGGAGGATGTCAAGCTGACTAATGCCTAACAGCTGAGCGGTGTAAGAGTTTGCGCAATTTTAAGGATATGGTTTTGAGAGTCAGAGTAAAAATCTGTGGTATTACTAGAGTAGAAGACGCCCTAGTTGCTGTTGAGCAAGGCGCTGATGCCATAGGGTTGGTGTTTTATTCCCCCAGCCCACGTGCTGTTTCTATTGAACAAGCGGTGCTAATTGCAAAGAAAGTTCCTGCTTTTGTAAGCGTTGTTGGTTTGTTTGTGAATGCTGAGGAGCATTATGTAAATGAAGTGACTTCACGTGTGGCGTTGGATTTATTACAGTTTCATGGAGATGAAACGCCTGATCAGTGCGAGCGCTATAACTTACCATTTATCAAGGCTATTCGCGTTAAGTCAGACACAAATTTGGTACAATGTGCGAAAGATTATTCTGCTTCCAGAGCATTGTTGTTAGATACTTATACAGAGGGTGTTGCTGGTGGTACTGGTCATGTGTTTGATTGGGGGCTAATCCCAGCTAATTTAGCTAAGCCAGTCGTATTGGCTGGTGGTTTAACATCGGTCAATGTAGCTGCTGCGATTCAGCAGGTTAGGCCTTATGCTGTAGATGTGAGTGGTGGTGTGGAAGTAGCAAAAGGAATTAAAGATGCAGCAAAAATAGCTGCATTTATGCAACAAGTCTATTTGTAATTAAAACCTAATAATAGTTAAACCTGTTTGTAATTTGACTCTATCTGTATTTTGTTGGGGTACGGTGAGTTTAAGTGGAGATTAGATATGCAGCTTTATGATATGCCAGATGCACGTGGGCATTTTGGACAGTTCGGTGGTACGTTTGTCGCAGAAACGCTGGTGGAGGCGCTTGATGAGTTGCGTGTCATGTATGAAAAATACCGTCACGACCCTGAGTTTTTAGCTGAGTATGCATATGATTTAAAACATTTTGTAGGTCGACCAAGTCCCATTTATCATGCAAAACGTTTATCTGACCAAATTGGTGGTGCGCAAATCTACTTGAAGCGTGAAGACTTAAATCACACCGGCGCGCATAAAGTGAATAACACGATAGGACAGGCGCTGTTAGCTAAGTGTATGGGTAAACCTAGAGTGATTGCTGAAACAGGTGCTGGTCAACATGGTGTAGCGACTGCAACCATTGCTGCGCGCTTGGGCTTAGAGTGTGTGGTCTATATGGGTAGTGAAGACGTTAAGCGTCAGGCGCCAAATGTATTCAGAATGAAACTACTCGGTGCAACTGTAGTGCCAGTAGAAAGCGGTTCAAAAACGCTGAAAGATGCATTAAATGAAGCCATGCGGGACTGGGTGACCAACGTTCATAATACTTTTTATATCATCGGTACAGTTGCAGGACCGCACCCATATCCAATGATGGTCCGTGATTTCCAAGCGGTTATTGGTGTGGAATCTAAAGAGCAAATGCTTGAAATGGTAGGCCGTCAGCCTGATGCAGTCGTTGCATGTGTTGGTGGTGGTTCAAATGCGATGGGTATATTCTACCCATATATTGATGTGCCGAATGTACGCTTGATTGGTGTTGAGGCAGCTGGTCACGGTATTGAAACTGGCATGCATGCAGCACCGCTTACTGCGAATAGCCCTGTAGGTGTTTTACATGGCAATCGTACCTATCTAATGCAAGATGCTGATGGTCAAATTATTGAAACGCATTCGGTTTCGGCTGGTTTAGATTACCCTGGTGTTGGCCCGGAGCACGCTTGGTTAAAAGACATTAAGCGTGCAGAATATGTGGCAATTACCGATGATGAAGCGATGGCTGCGTTTCACAATCTATGCCGTACAGAAGGTATTATTCCTGCATTGGAATCTAGTCACGCATTAGCGTACGCTGAGAAACTTGCTAAAACGATGAGTAAAGATCAAATTATTTTGGTTAACTTGTCAGGGCGCGGTGATAAAGATATCAATACAGTCGCTAAATTAGCGAATATCACTTTATAAACAAAAACTTAAGATTGTGTGGCTGGTAAGTAAACGTAGGCTAATATATTAGTCATCTAGTTATCATGCCACTAAGTTCTAATTTTAAAAATAACTCATTACTAAAACATTAAGTTCACTATGTCTCGAATTCAAACAACTTTTGCTACATTAAAACAGCAAGGTAAAACCGCCTTGATCCCTTACATTACGGCTGGTGATCCACATCCTAAGCACACCGTTAATTTAATGCACACATTGGTTAAAAGCGGTGCCGATATGATTGAGTTGGGCGTGCCTTTTTCAGACCCAATGGCTGATGGTCCGGTGATTCAGCGTGCAAGCGAGCGTGCGTTAGTGCATAAAGTGGGTTTAACTTCTGTACTGGATATGGTGAAAGAATTTCGTAAAACCGATCAGACAACCCCGATTGTATTGATGGGTTATGCAAACCCGATTGAAGCGATGGGTGCCACAGTATTTGCTGACAGAGCTAAAGCGGCTGATGTTGATGGCGTTATTACCGTAGATTATCCACCAGAAGAATGCGGTGGTTTTGTGCAAGAGTTACGTGCGCGTGATATTGACCCAGTGTTTTTATTATCGCCAACAACCGAGCCTAAACGTGTAGAGCTTATCGTTAATCAGGCAAGTGGTTTTGTTTATTACGTGTCGCTTAAAGGTGTTACCGGTGCTGCAAACCTGGACATTACAGAGGTTTCTGCACGTGTGGCTACTATTCGCCAGCAAACTAACTTACCAGTAGGTGTGGGTTTTGGTATTCGTGATGCAGCTACCGCTAAAGCTACTGCTGCAATTGCTGATGCAGTGGTGGTGGGTAGCCGTATGGTGCTGGAGATTGAAGCTTCTAACGATGATAATTTGTTAGGCAATGTTGCTGCATTGATGCAAGAGTTAAAAACCGCAGTTGATGCTGCGTAATTGTTAAAAGGAATATGCAATGGGTTGGTTAAATAAATTACCGCAAAAAATTCAACGTGTAGTGGGTGCTGACAAGAAAACAGTACCAGAAGGGCTTTGGAGCAAGTGTTCATCTTGCCAGTCTGTACTTTACCGTAAAGATTTAGAAGACAATGCCGAAGTTTGTCCTAAATGTGGCTATCACAACCGTATTGGTGCGCGCGCACGTTTAGCGCAACTGTTAGATGCAGAAGGTCAGTTTGAAATTGGTGCCAATGTGCAACCAATCGACCCACTAAAATTCAAAGATAGTAAAAGTTACGCTGACCGTATCAAAGAGTCACAAAAGTCAGTTAACGAAAAGGACGCATTAATCGTCATGCAGGGTAGCATCAAATCAGTGCCTGCAGTGGTTGCATGTTTTGAGTTCAAATACATGGGCGGCTCTATGGGCTCTGTGGTTGGTGAGCGTTTTGCACGCGGTGTACAAACGGCTATCGACAATAAAATGGCCTTTATTTGTATCTCAGCCAGTGGCGGCGCACGTATGCAAGAAGGTTTACTATCGCTAATGCAAATGGCTAAAACTAGCGCTGCATTAACGCAATTAAGTAAAGCCGGTTTGCCGTATATCTCCGTATTGACCGACCCGACTATGGGCGGCGTTTCTGCCAGCTTTGCTATGCTGGGCGATGTTATCGTGGCTGAGCCGCAAGCGTTGATTGGCTTTGCCGGCCCACGCGTGATTGAGCAAACTGTACGTGAAACCTTGCCAGACGGCTTCCAGCGTGCAGAGTTCTTGTTAGAGCATGGCGCGATTGATTTGATTATTGACCGCCGTGAAATGCGCAATCGATTAGCTGCACTGTTAGCTAATTTGATGCGTTTACCAGCCGTAGCTTAGTGCTTCTTTGCTATATCGTTAATTTAGAGAGAACTTGTTTGGGGCTGACTATAAATGCATAAAGGCTTGTTGCATGTCTAATGGCTATTTACAGGCGGCGCCACCCAAAGATTTATCAGCTTGGTTAACATACATTGAGCAATTACACCCGAGTGCTATCGAAATGGGCTTGGGTCGCGTTAAAACAGTCGCTGAAAGATTAGCACTTAATCCATCATTTAAGATTATTACTGTAGCAGGTACGAATGGAAAAGGTTCAACCTGTACCATGCTATCTCAAATTTATCAGCATGCTGGTTACCGTGTTGGTTGCTATACATCTCCGCATATCTTGCGTTACAACGAACGTGTCCAGGTCAATGGCCAAGAAGCTACTGATGCTTCTTTGTGTGCCGCATTTGCAGCGGTAGAACAGGCAAGGCAGGGCGCTATCAATCAAGGTCATGCAATATCACTTACTTATTTTGAAATAGGAACGCTGGCCGCTGTATGGCATTTTATGCAAACTGGCGTAGAGGTTGCCGTATTGGAAATAGGCCTAGGTGGCAGACTAGATGCGGTGAATGCATTTGAACCAGATTGTACTATTGTCACTAACGTAGATTTAGACCATCAAGATCTGTTAGGGGATACGCGTGAATTGATCGGCTATGAAAAAGCCGGTGTGTATCGCCCATCCATCCCTGCCATCTGTGGCGATATCAACCCACCTAGTACCTTGATCGGCTATGCTAAAGAAGTGAAAGCAGATTTAAAGCGAGTGCAACATGAGTTTGGCTATGAGTTGGCTGAGAGCGGTTGGTATTATTTAAGCAACCATGAGCGCATGTTTCATTTGCCTATTCCTGCTTTAAAAGGTCAATATCAGCTGACTAATGCAGCTTGTGCTGTCACCGCTGTCATGGCTTTGCAGTCTGTACTGCCTGTTGGACAAGAGTCTATCGCAAAAGCCATGCAAGAAGTAAAGCTGATGGGTAGGTTTTATGCAGACGCACGTTTTCCTTGGCTGATTCTGGACGTCGCGCATAACCCACATGCAGCCTTAGCCTTAGCTGAGAATCTAAAAGCACTTAAATTAGCAAATAGTCATAACAGCGGCGAGGCTGTGCGTGTTCTTTCTGTGTTTTCAATGTTGGCGGATAAAGATATCAAAGGTGTAGTCGAGATATTAAAAGACCAAGTTGATGTCTGGTATGTGGCGCCTATTAAGCATAGTCGAGGTACTAGTGTTGCTACCCTTGTTGCCGCGATTCATGAGGTAATCCCAGACGCGTTAATTAAAACCTTTGAGACTTTGGCGGATGCATATATGCAGGCTTATCTAGATAGAGAAAGCTGTAAAGAACAGCACGGAAATGATAAAATTGTTGCGTTCGGTTCATTTTTTACGGTCTCCAGTGTGATGCAGTACTTAAATGAACATGTCAACACCCCCTTAAGGAAGCAGTGATGTCTGTAGATTTGCAAGTAGATCAAGCATTAATACTTAAAAAAAGAGCACGCAGGCGCTTGGTCGGGGCAATTGCACTAGTGCTTTTGATGTTGATTATATTGCCACAAGTGCTTCAGGATCGCTCTGCACAAACAGCACCATCAACGATTAAAATTACTATGCCAGAATCTGAGCAGGTGCAAGTTTCTGAGGAAAATAATGCGCTTGAGCCGACATCTAACCCATCTCTTGCTGAACCTCAACAGGCAATAGAAGACACTCCAGCATTAATTCAGGTCGAGCCTGAAGTTACTCCAACTCCAGATGCAGTCGCTGCCTTAAAAGAAGCGGAAGCAAAGGAACTTGAGCAAAAAAAATCTTTGGTAAAGTCGCCTGAAATTAAGGTTAATTCAGTTCCTGCCCCCAAAGCTGATGCCAAGAAAGTTGAGCCGATAGCTGCTAAGCCTGCCGAAAAACCACAAGAAATCAGTGCTAAAGCTGGAGAAGATAAACCTTCTCCAAATCAAGAAGGTAATTTCACAGTTCAAGTTGGTGTTTACTCGGATGTTGCCAATGTTAAACGTCTGCAAAATCAGCTAAAAGAGGCAGGTTTTGTAACAAGCACTGAAAAAACAACGACACCCAAAGGTGATGGGTTGCGTCTCAAAGCGGGTAAATTTAAATCGCGAGAGGATGCGATGAATGCTTTGACGAAAATCAAAGAGATTGGGCTACCAGGTATTGTTATTAGTAATGATTAGTGATTGCTACTGGGCATTAACTATAAATAAGTAACAATACTTGATAGATTTGGTAGATTTATAATGACGATTTTTGACTATATTGTATTAACGATAATTGGCTTATCTGTAATATTAAGTGTTATGCGTGGCATGGTGAGAGAGGTACTTGCAATCGTTGGTTTGGTTGCAGCATTTTATGTCGGTATCACCTATACGAATCAATTGCTGCCTATGATGCCAGTGGATATTCCTAACGACGCACTGCGCGTGTTGGCCGCTTTTTTAGTGCTCTTTTTGGCAACTTTGTTACTGGCGACTCTGCTTGGTATCGCATTGTCTGCAATTTTAAAAAAAGCTGGTTTAGGTTGGTTGAATCGATTTTTAGGCGCCTTGTTTGGGGTGGCTCGAGGTTTACTGGTTGTATGTGTGATTGTGTTTTTGGCTGGGTTAACCGATATTCCTAAAGATCCAAGATGGCGTAATGCAATGTTTAGCTCACCAATAGAAGCGTTAGTAATTAACCTGTTACCTTGGGTACCTGAAGGTATCGCAAGGCATGTTAAATACGACTAAAAAATTATTATTAATATAGAAGGCTCGATACATGTGTGGAATTATAGGGATTGTAGGTAAGAACCCAGTTAATCAGTTGTTGTATGATGGATTGCTGGTGCTTCAACATAGAGGGCAGGATGCCGCCGGTATTGTGACCTGTGATGGTAATACCTTCTTTATGCATAAAAATAACGGGCTGGTCAAAGATGTATTTCAAACCCGTCACATGCGGAGTCTCGTTGGTAATGCGGGGATTGCACATGTGCGCTACCCGACTGCTGGTTCGTCAAATGCTGCTGAAGCACAGCCATTTTATGTGAATTCTCCGTTTGGTATTGTATTGGGTCATAACGGTAATCTTACGAACTCTGAGCAATTAAAATCTGAGATGTTCCGTCAAGATTTACGTCATATCAATACGAGTTCGGACTCTGAAGTCTTGCTTAACGTATTGGCACATGAGATTGAAAAAACTTCACGCAACGCAGTGTTAAATACTGATATGGCATTTGATGCTGTTGCTGGCGTGCATAAACGTTGCAAGGGCGCCTACGCGGTCGTAGCGATGATTGCTAATTTTGGTTTGCTTGCATTCCGTGACCCGAATGGTATTCGCCCATTGGTCATTGGTAAGAGTGAGACAGATAAAGGTACAGAGTATATTGTGGCATCTGAAAGCGTAGCTTTAGATGTATTGGGTTTTGAGGTGGTGCGTGATGTAGAACCAGGCGAAGCTGTATTTATTGACATGGAAGGCAACTTCTATTCACGCCAATGCTCTGATGAAGCCAAACTAAATCCTTGTATTTTTGAGTACGTTTACTTGGCTCGCCCAGACTCAGTCATTGATGGTGTTTCTGTCTATCAAACTCGTTTAGACATGGGTAAAAGTCTAGCTGAGAAAATTAAACGTGAATGGGCTGATAAAAAGATCGATGTAGTGATTCCAATTCCTGACACTAGTCGCCCAAGTGCACTGCAGGTTGGTTTGGCATTAGGCTTGGATTACCGCGAAGGTTTTATTAAGAACCGCTACATTGGCCGTACTTTTATTATGCCTGGTCAAGCGTTACGTAAAAAATCAGTGCGTCAAAAACTTAACCCAATTGGGATTGAGTTTAAAGGTAAGAATGTATTACTAGTAGACGACTCTATCGTGCGTGGAACAACTTCACAGCAAATTGTGCAGATGGCGCGTGATGCTGGTGCAACTAAAGTGTACTTTGCTTCAGCAGCACCACCAGTACGTTTTCCTAACGTATACGGTATTGATATGCCAAGTCGTGATGAGTTATTGGCGACAGGACGCACAGATGAGGAAATCTGTAAGGAAATAGGGGCAGATGCGCTTATCTATCAGGACCTTGATGCGCTAGTGGATGGTATTAAATTAAACAATCCAAATATCAAAGCATTTGATTGCTCATGTTTTGATGGGAAATATGTGACTGGTGATATCAGCGAAGCTTATTTGTCTAAGATTGAGTCTGCACGTGGTGATGGCAAAAAAAATGCTAAGCCAGCAAACTCAAGTACGCAGTTAGATTTGAATTTAATTAATGCGAATGGGCTAGAAGTAGAAGAGGGCGCCTAAGCTTGATCTATGATAGAAAATTGCTAGTTCTGTGTTTAACGCTTGACTGTGTTTGAACTTAGGACTAACATGAAATTGCGCTGATTTGAGTTTGCCAATATTAATCAAGGCCACACTCAGCTTGCGGGCGCGTTATAAATACAGCTAAAGCGAGTAAAAAGAAACCCGTTTTAGCGCAATGCTTGAACGGGTTTTTTTATGTGCCGTCTTTAATGACCAAGCATTTATATTCAAAGATTATATGTGTTTAGTGGCTTGTGTTTTAAGTAGTCAAGACTAACCACGAATTTAGAGGTAATGATGAATAATAACTTACAATTTCACCCAGAAACGCTAAGTGTGCGTGCCGGAAGCGAATCGACGCCATATGGAGAAAACTCAGAGGCGATGTTCCTGAACTCTAGTTTTAGGTTTGAAAGTGCCGCGCAAGCTGCTGCCAGATTTGGTGGGTCGGAGCCTGGCAATATTTATTCACGGTTCACTAATCCAACAGTCACGATGTTTCAAAATAAACTTGCGGCTTTAGAGGGTGCTGAACAATGCGTGGCCACTTCTAGTGGCATGTCTGCAATCCTAGCTTGTGTGATGGGTTTATGCTCTGCAGGAGATCATGTTGTGGCCTCTCGTAGTATCTTTGGGACTAGCGTGCAGCTGTTCGGCAACATTTTGAAACGCTGGGGGCTGGATGTTACTTTTGTATCGCTGACCGATCCTCACGAGTGGGAGGCTGCCGCAACTGCCAAAACCAAACTGTTCTTTGTTGAAACACCTTCTAACCCATTAACTGAAGTGTGTGACATTCGCCAGCTGGCCGAAATTGCGCATAAAGCTGGCGCACATTTAGTGGTGGATAATTGCTTTTGTACGCCAGCAATTCAGCGCCCATTAGCGTTGGGGGCGGATATTGTGATTCACTCTGCCACCAAATATATTGATGGCCAGGGCCGGTGCCTAGGTGGTGCTGTACTAGGCCCTAAATCTTTAATGGAGCCAGTTTACGCTTTCTTACGTACTGCCGGTGTCACCATGAGTGCATTCAACGCATGGGTGTTTTTGAAAGGTTTAGAGACATTGCATGTGCGGATGGAAGCCCATGCTAAAAATGCTTTGGCGCTAGCCAACTGGCTTGAGGCGCAACCACAGGTAAGTCGCGTACATTACCCTGGGCTGAAATCACATCCACAGCATGCGCTTGCAATGCGCCAACAGTTAAGTGGTGCTGGGATTGTGACTTTTGAAGTGAAGCCAAGTGCCGGTAAAACGGCACAGGAGTCGGCGTGGGCTTTGATTGACTCGACACAATTAATCTCAATTACTGCGAACTTGGGTGATGCAAAAAGTACGATTACTCACCCAGCAACCACTACCCACAGCCGTGTAACGCCGGAAGCACGCTTAGCTGCAGGGATTAGTGATGGTTTGGTACGTATTGCAGTTGGTTTAGAACATATTGAGGACTTAAAAGCAGATTTGGCGCTATTAACACGCTAAATGCTTGTCAGTTTGATGTAAGTCATTAGCCGTAATGTTGAATTAAGGTAAAAAGACAACCCTAGGGTTGTCTTTTTCAATTTAGCATTCTGCGCATGTGTTTTCTGTGTAGTGAACACATGTTGATTTAACATCGAAGGTAAGTAAAGCGTGGCATCAGAACTATTTAACAATGGTAAGCACATATGTGTGAAGTTTAGTGATTTATCAGACACCGACGCCTCAGATGAGGCGGTTCAATCTAACCAGTTTTTGATAGTCAATGACGGTCACGGCGCACTGATAGACCCTGGTGGTAATATGACCTATAGCGCACTGGTCATGGGGATGGGTAAGTATTTCCACTTTCGAAAGCTAGATTACATTTTTGCTTCTCACCAAGATCCTGATATTGTTGCCTCTATCAATAAGTGGCTTGTCGGGACTGACTGCAAAGTGCTAGCGCCAGCCATTTGGGAACGTTTCTTACCGCATTTTTGCAGTGTAGGTAATACTAAGAATCGCATCATTGGCATTCCTGATTGTGGAATGAATATCACTTTGGGCGGTGCCACAATTAAAGCGATTCCTGCACATTTTCTTCACTCTGAAGGCAACTTTCAGTTTTACGATGTGACCAGCAAGATACTATTTTCAGGTGACTTGGGTGCGTCTTTGGTGCACCATGACCTAGCAGTTGAGCCGGTGGTTGATTTTGAGGCGCATTTGCCTACTATGTTGCCATTTCATCGTCGCTATATGACATCAAATAAAGCTTGTCGCCTGTGGGCAGGGATGGTGCGTCATTTGGAGATAGAGTCCATCGTGCCGCAACATGGGCGTGCATTTGTTGGTAAGGCAATGGTGAATCAGTTTATTGATTGGGTTGAAAATTTAGAATGTGGTATAGATTTGATGACGCAAGCGCATTATGCAGTGCCTTAGTTGGCATGCTGTTCTCATACTAAATTAAGTAGATTGTTTGCTCACTAGAATAAATTTTAATTACGCCAGTATTTTTAACTACCCCAGTATTTAAACTATGCTGAAACGCTTTGATTGAATACTGTGCTTGATGAATTGGTGCGGCTTTTATCTTATTGCTATTTCTCACTTGGACATGATTGTCATAGCGTATATCCTAAAGTGAAATGAAGTGTTTCTTGCCTGTATGTTTGCATATTAGTCGTTGATACTAATTTAAAGCGCACGTAAGGAATCTGGCGCCTACTCATGTTTCATTGCCCTGAGATTTTTCACTCACTTTTAGCATTGAAAAACTATGCTAAAAGTATGCTTGAAAGCGTTATTTTACGCGCTAATCATGATAAAATTGGTCTTATATAAAAACCATTATAAGACAGTCAAAATATGGATCAATTCGCTAAAGAAACCCTTCCCATTAGTCTAGAAGATGAGATGCGCCGTTCTTACCTTGATTACGCAATGAGCGTAATCGTAGGGCGTGCTTTACCTGATGTTCGGGATGGTTTGAAGCCTGTGCACAGACGTGTTTTGTACGCGATGCATGAGCTATCTAACGACTACAATAAACCATACAAAAAATCAGCACGTATCGTCGGCGATGTGATCGGTAAGTACCACCCTCATGGTGATACAGCAGTTTATGACACCATCGTACGTATGGCGCAAGATTTCTCATTACGCTACATGCTGGTGGATGGTCAGGGTAACTTTGGTTCTGTGGATGGCGATAATGCGGCGGCGATGCGTTATACGGAAATCCGTATGGCTAAAA
>CAZZDN010000050.1:0-11768 GCA_964652655.1 uncultured Methylotenera sp. | reverse complement strand
TTCTCTAGAGAATTTGGAGCGTGAGGAGAAAAGAAAAGAAGCAGAAAATATCGCTGAAAACGAGGCATTGTTTTCAGACATGATGATAGAGAGCATGCCTGGTATTCTCTATTTCTATAATCATGAAGGCCGCTTTCTGCGTTGGAATAACAACTTTCAAACGGTTTCTGGCTACTCTAATAAAGAAATTGCAAAAATGCACCCTTTGGACTTTTTTGCGAATGAGGAAAAATTAATCCTCGCTGAAAAAATTTCTACCGTATTTACGAATGGCCAAGCGTTTGTTGAAGCCAATTTGTTATCAAAAGATGGCAGAAAGATTCCCTATCTGTTCACTGGCAGAAATGTCAAATTCAAGGGTATTGACTGCTTGGTTGGCATGGGCATAGATATCAGTGAACGCAAAAATGCAGAATTTAAACTAGATGAAAGTGAACAAAAATACCGTGAACTAGTTGAGTCAGCCAACAGTATTATCTTACGATGGAACGCACAGGGTTATATTACTTTTCTTAATCTTTTCGGACAGCGTTTCTTCGGCTACACCTATGAGGAAATTGTAGGGAAACATGTCATCGGCACCATTGTGCCCGCCACGGATAGTGCAGGTAGAGACTTAAACAACCTGATGCAACAAATTTGTTTAGATACAAAAGTGTTTGAGCAAAATGTAAATGAAAACATACGCAGAAATGGTGAAAGAGTATGGATATCATGGACTAACAAAGTCGTGCTTGACGCGGATGGCCAAGTACTAGAGATACTTAGCATTGGTAATGACATCACTGAAAGATTACAAGCAGAAAAAGAAATTAGAGAACTCAATGCCAACCTCGAAAAACGTGTAGTAGAGAGAACAGACGAGCTACAAAAAGCACTAGTAAGGGCTGAAGCTGCCGACAAAATTAAATCCGCCTTTTTAGCGACAATGTCACATGAACTTAGAACGCCATTAAACTCCATCATCGGGTTTACGGGGATTATTTTGCAGGGCATGGCAGGCCCATTAAATCCTGAACAAAGCAAACAGTTAGGGATGGTAAGAGGCAGTGCAAAACACTTATTAGAGCTAATTAATGATGTGCTGGATATTTCAAAAATCGAGGCGGGTCAATTAGAGGTCAGTGTTGAAAAATTCAATTTAGTCGCTTTAATCGACCGTGTTGTCAATGCGCTAAGGCCAGCCATTGAGAAAAAGGGATTACAACTGCATGCATCCATTAGTGATGACTTAAGCGAAATCAACAGTGATCGCAGACGCTTAGAACAAATCTTAATCAATTTAATCAATAATGCAATCAAGTTTACAGAACAAGGCACTGTGACTGTCAAAGCAGAGTTACTCAAAGATTTCAAAGCTTCGTTCAGTGCCTCACCTATGCCCTTTCTAAAACTGAGCGTCGCTGACACAGGAATCGGCATTAAGCCCGAAGATTTAGATTTATTATTTCAGCCGTTCCGTCAAATAGACAGTGGTCTTTCACGCACGCATGATGGTACTGGGCTCGGGCTTGCAATATGTCGGCGCTTATTAGAGTTGATGGGTGGGCAAATTTTTGCGGTTAGTGAGTGGTCAAAAGGGAGTGAGTTTATCGTTTTATTACCCTTACAAGGGATGATTGAATCATGAAAAAAAATATCCTGCTGATTGAAGATAACGAACAAAACAGCTATCTGACAACATTTCTGTTGGAGACACATGGTTTTCAGGTGGTGACTGCCTCAGACGGTGCGATTGGCATAGAGACAGCAAAAAAAATGATGCCTGATTTAATTTTACTTGATATACAACTACCAATGATGGATGGATATGCTGTTGCGCAAGCACTAAGGGCAATAGAGGCACTGGAATCTACGCCTATTATTGCGGTCACTTCTTATGCAATGGTAGGTGACCGTGAAAAGTGCTTGGCAGCAGGTTGCACCGGATACATTGAAAAACCAATTAACCCAGAAACTTTTGTAGCAGAGGTTTCGGCATTTATGTAATCTGAATAAGCAATACAAGGACATTGTGATGACGCATGTTTTGATTGTTGATGATAAAGAGGAAAATCTATACTACTTACAAGCTTTGCTGACAGGCAGTGGTTGTGTTGTAGACTCTGCTCGGCATGGTGCTGAAGCACTTACAAAAGCTCGCCAAAATCCACCTGAGCTGATCGTTTCCGACTTACTTATGCCAGTGATGGATGGCTATACACTACTGCGTCACTGGAGAACGGATAACAGACTTAAATCGATACCTTTTATTGTTTACACAGCGACTTATACAGAACCAGAGGACGAAAAACTAGCATTAGACCTTGGCGCAGACGCATTTATTTTAAAACCATGTGAACCCGAAGACTTTATTACTCGCTTCAATGATGTACTAGCCAAAGGCACAAACTCTGTTCCTGAAGAAGTCATCGCGGATGATGACATCGATAACGGCACACTAAAAAGTTACAGTGCAATACTGATACGCAAACTCGAAGAAAAAACACTGCAATTAGAAGAGGCCAACCGAGTTTTACAGCAAGACATCGCCAGGAGAAAAGAAGCTGAAGATAGAATCCAGCATCTCGCTTACTATGATTTGCTTACTAATCTTCCAAACAGACTACTTTTAATTGATCGCTTACAACATACATTAGCAATTAGCGCTAGGCATCATCATCATGGTGCACTGTTATTTATCGATTTAGATAACTTCAAAACACTCAATGATACAAAAGGCCATAGCGTTGGTGACTTACTACTGATAGAGGTCGCTAAACGATTACAAACCTGTGTACGCGAAGGTGACACACTGGCGAGATTAGGCGGGGATGAGTTTGTCGTGATACTACAAGATCTGAGTGAAGACCCTAAACAAGCGGCAATTCAAGCAGAGACTGTTTCAAGCAAAATCATTGCGCTGATCAACCTCCCCTATTACCTAGATGGCTTTTTACATCACACCTCAACGAGTATTGGTGTGTGTTTGTTCTCGAATCAGAGCATTACTGTGGACGAGTTACTCAAGCGTGCCGATATTGCAATGTATCAGGCGAAAAATGCGGGACGTAATACACTGCGCTTTTATGATCCAACCATGCAAGCTGCCTTAGAGGCGCGGACCGCACTAGAAAATGATTTACGATTGGCCATCAAAGAGAATCAGTTTAAACTTTATTACCAAATGCAGGTAGATCACGCTGGCAAAGTGCATGGTGCAGAAGCACTTATCCGCTGGCAGCACCCGCAAAAAGGTTTAGTCCCCCCACTGCACTTTATTCCACTCACAGAAGAAAATGGGCAAATTATTCCAATTGGGCAATGGGTGATTGAAACTGCTTGCAAGCAAATCAAAGCATGGGAAAACGAGCCAAGCACAGCTGATTTGCAAATCGCAGTCAACGTGAGTGCATGCCAGTTTCACGACCCTAATTTCGTTTATCAAGTTAGCGAAATGCTGACTCGACATAAAATCAAGCCTAGCCAACTCAAGCTAGAACTGACCGAAAGTCTAGTATTAGATAATGTAGAAGAAGCGATTATTAAAATGCATGCCCTCAAAGACGTTGGCGTGCGTTTTTCTATGGATGATTTCGGCACAGGCTTTTCATCGTTATCCTATCTGACCAAACTGCCACTAGACCAATTAAAAATTGACCAGTCTTTTATACGAAACATGAGTAATAATGACAGAGATGCCGTCGTCGTACAAACAATTATCGGCATGGCTAACAACTTGGGGATAGAAGTGATTGCTGAAGGTGTGGAGCATGAAAGTCAACGTGCATTTCTTGAGCGCCACCAATGCAACCTATGTCAGGGGTATTTGTTTAGCCAGCCACTCCCAGTAGCGGAGTTCGAGGCTAAATTAAAAAGCATGTACGAATCAGCTTAATAAGTGTGAAAAACAGCGCGTGTTATGCTGTTTCTATTAAAAGAAGCTAATTGCGTTTAACTTCTCATATGTTTTTAACGCAATTAGCTTTTATCAGTTTTAACAGTAACAGCTTCTCAATAGAAATTTTGTTCTAAAGAGGTTTTGTGAGTCAATTGATCAAACTAATTGACTCAATTCAAAAGTAGCTTAATTACTCAATCTTTTAGGCACCAAAATAGTAGTAGATGCCGCACCAACAACGATTGCTAACCCGTGATACATCGTTGGTACATAAGGGATGACGCTAAGTTTTGATATAAACTCAAATGCAAAAGCAATTATCGGTAACACGACCAACCACTGCTTTCCTATTATCCCGCCTCTTATCCAGCATATCGAGCATAAAACTATCATTGAAAATAAATATATTAAAAATGACCAGTTTAAATCATTGGAAAAACCAGCTTCCACCGCAGATGCATTGTTACGTAGATACGGCAAAAAATAAGTTGGCAACATAAAGATAATATAGCTAACAATAAATATTGCCGAATTATCAAGAAATTTTTTCATCATCTTTCTCCTTAAGCAACTGCCTTAGCCACGTGCATTACGCGCAGACGGCGAGAAGGATCATTAGGGAATGACCAATCAATCGTTTGTCCCTCTTTTAATCCTAATAATGCTGAACCGACTGGCGACAATACTGAAATTTTCCCGTAGTCCAAATCAACATCTTCAGGAAACACCAACTCCACCTCTCTGCTGATACCATTACTCTCATCTAAATACACAACGCGTGTATTCATGCGTACCACATCCATTGGCACTTCATCCTCTGGCACAACCACAGCTCTGCTAAGCTCATAACTCAGCAATCCATGACTATCCAACTTAGATAGTCGAACAAAATCCTTATCTGAAATGATTAAATTATCTAGTTCCATCGCGATATCCACACCATACAAAATTAACAGGCCAATTAAATTGGCAAGGCTCAATATTAATCGGTACCCATCTATTAAATTAGTCCATACAACTGAACATAATTGTTTCCGATAGCGCTACAATAGGGAATATGTACGATTTAAATTTAATGGTTATTTTTGCCCACGTGGTCAATGAACAAAGCTTTTCGGCGGCGGCCAGAAAGTTAGGCGTTTCAAGATCATCGGTAAGTAAAGCAGTGCTAAAGCTAGAACATGCGCTTGGCGCCAGCCTGCTCAACCGTAGCACACGCCATCTCAGCCTAACTGAGGTTGGTAGTGCTTTTTTTGACTACTGCACACGGATTAACTACGAGGCTGATCAAGCACATAAAATGATTGATAGCCTCAACACGCAGCCGCGCGGTGTGCTTAAAGTGGCGGCATCCGTGGCCTTCGGTACGCTTCATATCGCACCTGCCATCGGTGACTTCATGCGTCGTTATCCAGAACTAGCCATTGACATGACCATTACTGATCGCGTTGTCGATTTAACAGAAGAGGGTTATGACGTCGTTATCAGTGTGACTAAAGACTTACCACAAGCGCTAGTTGCCAGAAAATTGGCGCCAATACGTCGCAAACTATGTGCTACCCCAGATTACTTTGAGGAGTTTGGTACGCCACTTTTACCGCAAGATCTCGTCAAGCATAATTGTTTGGACTATATCCACTCTGGTGATAAAGGCCTGTGGCGTTTCAATGGGCCAGGTGGCGAAGTCTCTGTCCCCGTTTCTGGAAGATTACGGATTAATGATGACGAAGCCTTATCTCAAGTCGTGCTAGGTGGCTTTGGCTTGGCATTATTACCTACCTTTATTATAGGTAAAGATATTCAAGCTAAACGCCTAAAATCAGTGCTGTCAGAATACATTCCCGTCTATCAGCATGTTTATGCCTTATATTTACCAAAGCGCAACTTACCATTGAAAATTCGTGTACTGATTGATTTTTTGATTGAGCGCTTTGGTGCAGAGCCCTACTGGGATCTAGAGTAAATACAGTTCGTAATCAATAAAAACGCGGACTCACGATACTTTTTCACATCCGAAATAGAGGGCTATAGCGTATTAAATGCTCAATTTTCCATTATTTTTCATCTTTTTTGCAAAGCAATGAGCTGACTAATCTAAATTAGTGCTAGGATGTAATCCTTCGTAAGCCTTGTCAAATAAAGGTCAGCGATATTTTTATCAACCATTTCTAGGATATTCAAATGAACAAATCTGAATTAGTAGCAAAAGTAGCTGCCGAAGCTGGTGTTACTCAAGCTGATGCAAACCGTGTGCTAGACGCAATCATTAACACTGTTGGTGAGACATTAAAAGCCGGTGACAATGTTGCCCTTGTAGGTTTTGGTACATTCCAAGTTACTAAAAAAGCTGCTCGTACAGGTCGTAATCCTTCTACTGGCGCTACTATTGAAATCGCTGCGCGCAATGCACCAGTATTCAAAGCTGGCAAAACACTTAAAGACAAAGTTAACTAATTGTTAAACGGCATAGACTCACCAGTCAGGTACTGATCAAACATTGCAGTGCCTTAGCAACAAATATTGTGTCTATGAATAAGTCTAAAAAAATGACCGCGATTGCGGTCATTTTTTTATATTCGTATTTTTATATCCACACTATTAACTTTAACAACCTCAATTCCTCATCTAAAGATGAGACGCTAGATAAAGTTCAAGAGAAAGTGTTAGGCTATTTTGATGAGAGGCAGGATTTCATAAAGGCTTTACGCTCATCCCCTTTCAAGGTTTTAGCTTTGGGGTCTGCATTACATGCTTTCATTTTGTCTTGCTGAGAAACTACAGGTTGCTCTTGTTTTGCAGATAAGCAATTTTTCATAAAGGCTTTACGTTCGTCACCTTTTAACTGTTTTTTACCCGCATCTGTGTTACACGTTTTCATCTTATCTTGTTGCGATGTTAATGGTGCCTCTTGTTTAGCTGACAAACAATCCTTCATAAAAGCTTTGCGAGCATCACCTTTCAACTCTTTTTTACCAGCGTCTGCATTACACGTTTTCATCTTATCTTGTTGTGACTCTGCATAAGCAGTGAAACAAAAAGTGGACATCAGTATTGCGATTAATATTTTTCTCATTTTTATCCTCCAAATTGATTGAATACAGCGAAATTCATCATACTACGATTTAACTAAAAACAGATGAATACAATCAGCTAACTGATGAAACGATAAGATAACTGATGAAACGATTGGCGATGAATAAAACAAAATTTGCATTGGTTAATTTTCACATGCTTCAGAACAGACGAATACCTATAATCTAGCTATCAAATACTCAAAGACTCAAGTAATAAAACCATTCATGAATAAAGTCAGCCACCCGTTCCAAGGATTCATTCTATTTATTTCAGCATTACTTCTTTTCGCATGCATGGATACAACGACCAAGTACCTTGCTGCGCATTACAACGTTTTACTCATTATCGCCATTCGCTACATCACTCATTGCACACTGATGATTGTATTATTAGCCCCTAGTCACGGTATGAAACTACTTAAAACAAACCGTATAGGCTTAGTCGTCATTAGAGGATCATGTTTGGCAATTGCTTCTTTGTTTATGGGGCTCGCTTTGCAACGCATGCCTGTTGCTGAAACAACTGCGATTGTTTTTTTAGGCCCAATTTTAGTTGTGTTGTTGGCTGGGTTATTTCTTAATGAGCGTGTGCGTCTATCAGGCTGGCTAGCTTCAATTATTGGTTTTCTAGGTGTATTACTGGTTGCGCATCCTGATAGTGGATTAGATCAAACTGGTATGCTCTATGCATTTATTGTGGTGTGTGCCTTGGTCATATATCAGTTACTCTCTCGCGTGCTGGCCAGCACAGAGGAAACAGCCACATTACTTTTTTACTCAGCAGTTATTGGCTCGATTTTATATGGCGCTTTTCTACCCTGGTCATGGTATGGGACTGCCCCAAGCTATTTGGAAATACTACTTTTTCTCAGTATGGGCGTCACTGGTGGATTAGGTCATTTCTTATATACAGCGGCATATCGACATGCCTCAGCCTCTTTACTTGCACCAATGAACTACCTGCAACTACTATTGGCTGGTTTACTTGGCTGGCTAGTGTTTGACCATGTGCCAGATACACAAAGCATGACAGGGATGGGCGTCATCATTTTGTCTGGGGCTATGATCGCTATTCAATCAAGACCGAGCAAAGCTTAGATTTTTCTCAGCACTTAATACATCTCATCAAGCCATTAAAATTCAATACATCGGTTGGGAATCACTTAAATGAAAAAGGACTTAGATCTCTCTAAGTCCCTATTCTGAAAACGTTAACCCAAAGCTAAAGTTTGAATTAGATTTTAGCGCATCACGAAAGCATTCAACATCTAATGAATACGCATCTGCTGAACGCCAGCAAGCAACCATGTCGCATTGGTGTTGTTTGCATCTCGCTGAATATGCCAAACCTCATCAATGCTCTCTAGCGTTGAATTATTCTCACGTAATTCACCAGTAAATCGCACGCTTGCTAGCAAGTATTCGCCTTCATCTACCACTTCTAACAACTCAGCATTAATAGAAACGACTTCTGTCGTTTGTGGTGAATTGCCACGCTCTTGCATTTGCATGGAAATTTCTGCAAACACTTCTGGTGTTGTGTACTCACGAACATCGTTAATGTCTTTTCTATCATTAGCGGCTTGTAAGCGAATAAAAGACATTTTGGCATTTCTCAAAAAGCTTTCTACTGGAAACTCATGTGGGATACTGCCAATATTTTGCATTTTAGCACTACTAGAAAAAACGGCTTCACGCACTGTCAATGGCGCATTATATGGCGCACCAGCGCCTGCATATTGCATGTTAGGTTGTTGTGATTTTCTGAATTTACCAATCAAGAACATAATCACTGCCGCTGCTGCAAGCGCCATTAATATGGTACCAATAGCATTGCCAAATGCACCTAAACCGCCGCCTGCGAACATACTTGCAAGGCCAGCACCAATTGCTAAACCGGCGAGTGGGCCAAGCCATTTACTTCCACCAGAAGAATTTTGTTTAGGGGTAGTCTCAGGTGATTTCTGGGCTTGTTTTGTGGGTACTGGTCTATTTTTACCAAAGCTCCCTCCACCCCCAAAGCGCTTAGCCTCTGCAACAGGGGCTAATAAGCTTAAACAAGTCAGTGCTACCATCAATAACGTGAAAAAACGTTTCATACATTCCTTATCTATATAAAATAATTGGCTTAGCAAACCAATACGTGGTGTAAATTATAAGGGAATTAACCTATAAAACGTAACGTTACTGAGAATACTTACACTAGTCTTTGGATTAAAAGCTAGTCAATAGCTGATTTAAAGTCACGATTCTCAAATAGCAGATTTCTGCGCGTGTCACACGTTTTTGTATCTATTTCAAAACCTACCAGTAACATGCAAAACAAATCATCGTGACTTAATGGGTAGTCTTGATAGGGTTTTAATTGGTCAATTTGATAATCAAAATGCTGACCCATCCATACAATCGCTGGTATATGGGTTTGCTGTTCAGGTGCAATCATATAAGGTGCCGCATGTAAATAAATACCATGCTCACCTAAAGATTCGCCATGATCACTCACGTATAACATAGCGGTTTCATATTCCCCGTCATATTTCTTAAGAAAATTAATCACCTGAGATAAAAAGAAATCAGTATAAAGAATCGCATTATCGTATGCGTTATCTATCTCTTCTTTTGTACAGTTTCTTAAGTCACTGCTTTTACAAACGGGAGTAAATCGTTCAAACTCTTTTGGGTATCTTCTGTAGTATTCTGGACCATGATTGCCCATTTGATGCATCACGATTAATATATCTTTATCGTTTTTGGATGCGATATATTTGTCTAGCCCGCTTAACATTCCAACATCTCTGCACTCCTCATCACATACAGGATTATTCGTAGCACTTTTGAAATCCTGATACTGTAATCTAACAGCAACGCCCTTAGAGTCTGAGTTGTTGTCTCGCCATAAAATCTGCACGCCATTTTCATAAAGCACGTCTAACGCATTTTCAATATGAAGCGCTTTTTCTCGATTAAAGTTTTTCCGCTTCATGATTGAAAACATGCATGGAACAGACTCTCCAGTTGATGTTCCACAAGATGAAACATGCCTCATGCTAACAACATCTTCTTTTTTAAGTTGCGGATTAGTTTCTTTAAAGTAGCCATTTAATGAAAATCGATCAGCCCTCGCTGTTTCACCTACGACCAAAATGATTAATTCCTTTTTATGTGCACCACCAACTTCAACAGCATCAGTAGCTACTTTTTTGAGCTTCACGACTTCTGACGATTTTAATTTTTGAGTTAAATACTGGATGCCAGAATAAGAAAAGTAGATTGGATTAGCAAACATGCGTGTCATCTTATGCTCTCTAACAAAAGAGGCATATCCAGCTGAAAATGGCAAAACAACAGCAAAAATAGATATGATGATCAACGTCACCAATGCAACACGCGATAGGAGTTCAACTCGGAGTGTTTGTATCGTTGGCGCACTTCTGAACACAATCCATGCGGGAATAAGACCAAGAAACAACGTACGTAAAACGAGATTGCTATTGAGCAACCCAGAAGCTTCCTGTAAGTTAGTTTGTACAATATTATCAATCATCACAGTATCAATAACGATGCCGTATTGATCCATGTAATAAGCTGCCTGTGATGATGCAATTAAAAAGAATGCCAAAACCCAACGTGCCATCTTGCCATGGCTTACTAGCAGCATGAACAAGATGGTGGCCAAACTAAAAAATATTGTCAGTGATAATAAAAAAGGCAAATTACCCCAAGTAAGTGGATAGATTTCTAACAACCTTTTAAAAAGAGACAGGTTGCCAGTTAGCATAATAAATAAGCTAACACCTACAATAGAGCGGTTAAGTGGGTTAAAAATAAATTTCATATCATTCGTTTTATAGTTTTAATCATCTTAAGAATTGAGAGAAAAAACCTAGTATGCTGACGCAATCATTCAAGCCACATCAAACTGAAGCGATAAGCTAAATCAGGTGCGAAAATGTAATTGCTAATTAGTATCATCAGATACAGTGTGACAAAAACATTGCTATTGATAATGCATTGGTAGATTAAGCTCAATGTTGATAGGCACTTCAAAGCTACTATCATTAAAGGCAGGTGGCCCGAAAACTTTAGGATTATTAGATAAAGCATAACCTTCTGTTGGAATCATACCGAAACGCTTATTCAACGAACCATTTCCATCTTCATCATGAAAAGCCAAAATAGCATAATGACCTGGGTTAACTTCGTCATACGTGAAGGTCATTAATCCTTCTTGTGCTTTAGCTTTAATCACTTTATAGGCTAAAGCACTCTTTCTAAAAGTTTTTGGGTCTGAATACAACTCAACAAAAACATCACCTTTGTCGTTCTTAATACCCGCAATATGAACAATAACTTTGCTTGCCTCTGACTTTAGGCCATCAACTTGATCATCAGCAAAAGCAAAGTGAGTTGAAATGATGGATACGAAAAAATATAACCCTATCTTTTTCATTCTGAACTACTTCTTCTCTGTGATTTTTTTAAGCAGCTCATTGATTTCTTTCTTACGACCTTCATCAGAAATTTCACGACCTTCTCTAGGAGCAGCTTGTAATGCTTTTTTTAATACAACTTCCGCTTTTTCTAAGTCACCAGTTTTATAGAGAAAATCACCATAAAAATAGTTTGAATCAATCCCATCAGGATTCAACTCAAGGCCTTTTGTCAGATACTCTTTTGCTTTTTTATTATCACCAAATGCAATCGGCCAAGCAGGTACCTGGTAATACAAAGAGCCTAAACTAGTGTAACTAGAACCATGCAAAGCGTTAGGGTTAAGCTTAATTGACTCATCAAAACTCTTTTTTGCACTTTTT
>CAZZDN010000049.1:0-12660 GCA_964652655.1 uncultured Methylotenera sp. | reverse complement strand
AAAAAACGGAGCTTAAAAGCTCCGTTTTTTTATGATCAAGCTAACGTCCTAAGAACACTTAAAAACTGTCACCATCCTACTACGAGTTGATAGTTCCACTTCAATCATATTCGGCTAATTAAATTCTACATCAACATGCCCTAACCACCTCTCACCAAAATGAGCGTTAATTTAAGTAATTGATTAAAATAAGCTTAATCTAAAATTTGAATAAAACCACATAAGATAATTAGCTAACAGACAGCCATCTCAACCAAAGCCAAAGCGATGCAAAAGCTCAATCAAAAACGAAAACAAAACAATTTAGGATGGTGTTCAATTAGTAAAAAAACACACCAATAAAAACTCTGGCACGGCAATTGCTATGTATAAATTAAGCAGTAACTCTCAAAAACCTAGTGTGAAAACACTTAAAATTTTAACTAAAGGGAAATAAAATGAAACAAGTACAAAAAGGTTTTACCTTGATTGAGTTGATGATTGTTGTGGCAATTATCGGTATTCTGGCTGCAGTTGCATTACCAGCCTACCGTGATTACACACAACGTTCTGCTAACGGCGCCTGTCTAGCCGAAGCCAAATCTTACATGAACACAGCTGTGGCTGATATTGCTGACAACAGAAACGCCGCTCCATACGTACCTGTAGCTTGCTCTGCAATAAGCGCCCCTGTAGTAGTTAATGACTATTCCAATAATACATTAAAAACCTTTTCTGCTAGAACACGAGGGACTGCAGGTTTATTACAAAATACAACATGTGATTCAGGTAGCGGTACTTGCAGGCTAGCAGCGGCAGCTTAATTTAGCTTAGTTGTAGACAAAATATAAACCCCATGCTGTGATAGTATGGGGTTTTTCTATATCAAACTGATAAATAATGACGACATCAGAATATAAATTTTATGCAGTAAAGCTAATAACTGCGTTGGCTTTTTCTTTTTTTGTAATTCGCACCCTCAATCAACTTTGGGAAAGCACTGCTTTAGAACCCAACTTAGTCCTCTTACTTTTTAGCGAGAGCATCACCGTAGCTTTGATATTGCTTGCCAAGCCCGCTAGAGATTATGCTATGAATGCAATTGCGATAATTAGTGCAGGGGCAGTGACTTTTTACTTTCTTGTCATTAATATTTCTGCAGGACAAGAACTCTTACCTGTGTATATTACAGCCAGTCTACAGATCATTGGCTTGATATTTCAAATCACTGCAAAACTTTATTTGGGGCGATCTTTTGGATTAGTGGCCGCAAATCGTGGGATAGTCACTAATGGGCCATATAAGTTAGTTAGGCATCCTATCTATTTTGGATACCTTCTTGCTCATATTGGCTTTTTGTCTTCCTTATTTAGTATGCAGAATTTAATTGTATTTATTGGCTTGTATTTTTTTCAAGGCTGCAGAATTTGGCAAGAAGAAAAATTGCTCATGAAAGATCCTGAGTATGCTAAATATGCAGAAAAAACACGATATAAGATTATACCGAGAGTCATTTAATAGCATGCGTTAATATTTAGCCAGACTAATGTGCAAACGGCTTTGTGTTTACAACCACCACACTAGGGTCAATTCAACCTGGTTCCGCCCTTTAGCACAACAACGTCAAGACCATGCTGCACTAAAATAAATGCGGCTGCAGAACTGCGTCTACCTGTTTGACAATAGACAACGTAAGTCTTTTGGCGGTCAAGCGCAGGAATTTTTTGACGAATCTCATTTAATGGTAAATTAAGCGCGCCATCAATATGTTCGTATTGATACTCTGAAGGTAAACGGGCATCTACCCACACTGCGCCTTTTGCCACCATCGCATCCGCAACTTCGCGACTCACCTGCTTTAACATTGGCTCTTTCAAAAGCTCAATGAAGTCACGTTTATTTAGTCGTAATAACTGACCATCGGTTTTCATGGTCACTGTTGCATTTCGTTTATTATCAGAGACCAAAGCCTCTTCTCCAAACGCGTCACCCGCCTGTAACTCTGCCACAGGCATGGATGGCGCATTAAAACCATCCGCACGACTGACGAGTAAAGCCCCATGCTCAATTAAATAATAATAATCCCCCACGGCACCCTGTTGAATAATAACCTGCCCAGCCTCCGTGCTAATACGCTCCATCCGCTGAAACATCGCTTCAATATTTGCCACAGGCACTTTACTAAAGACACCTGACTGCAATTTCTCCACACTAAACACGCTAGTGTCTCGCATCCATTCGAGCGGGGTTCTATTAGGCGCTTTATCGCCTAATTTATATTGCAGATTTTTAAGCGCTTCTTCATCTGTGGAAAGTTGGTCCCACGTCATCATGATATCTAACAGGTCATGATCTATCCGTAAAATTTGGACATCGGTAACGGCAATACAATCGATTACATTTTCATCGCTATTAATCGGATATTTTGCCGCAACACTATCTCCATGCAGCAGCACTTTGCTGTTTTTAGAAAACTTTAGTTCAAGGCTACCTTTAATCAAATACACCGCTTGTTTTGCATGCGTAATATTCATGCGAAGCGGATTGACGCCTTTGCTGACATCTTCTATTAAGCATATGTCAGCTAGCTCTTTCTTACGTCCAAGAGAAAGTTTTGCAATCGGTTCAATTGTATTAAGTAGGGTGATTATTTCTATTGTCATGTTTAAGCATTCATCTCTCATGTTATGTGAGTAAATTGCAAAATACTGGATTACGCCCAACCAAGCATGTATTTACGCATCTGATATTGCACTACCTAACGTTGTGCTGCAAATACAAAGTTGTGCTGAAAAGTTAAAGCACAGAAATTAAGATTATAAATAGCTACAACTCAAAAACCATCTGCCGACTTAATATGTTAATCGGCATTTTCGTCTCAGTTGCGGCTATTTCTTGCATGATATGTTCATCTTCACCGGATTTCATATGCGTGATATAAACTTCAAGCCCACTAGTTTGGTGAGATACATTTAGTTTTGCCAGCTCTTGAGATAGCATCGATGGACATAGATGTTTAGACCTTATCGCTAATGCTAACTCACTATTACTGAATGCAGTTTCTACAATGAGATACTTCAAGCGGGCAATCTTGTTTACCTCAAACCATAGTGCATCACAAATGGTTGTGTCACCAGTATAAACCAAACTATGCGTCAGCCCTTCAATATGGTATCCCACAGCTGGCACCACATGATGTACAGGCAAGGCGGTTATTTTACGTCCGACAATCTCAACAGTTTGCCCGAGCTTTATTTCTTGATAGCGCAAAAAGGGAGATTCACGATTAGGAATTTCATTAAAATCTGGCCATATCTTCCAATTAAAGATATGTTCTTTCAAAATATCTAGCGTTTCTTTTGTCCCATATAACGTAATCGATTCAGTTCGGATTCCTAGCACGGTATCTAACAGGAGCGGAATAAATGCAACATGATCTAAATGCGCGTGTGTGACAAATATATGGTCTATTTTCAGCAACTCACCCATCGATAAATCGCCCACACCAGTGCCTGCATCGATCAATATGTCCTGATCCAACAACAGCGATGTCGTACGATAGTCGCCTCCTATACCACCACTACACCCCAGTACTTTCAGTTTTGTCATCTCAACTTTCACCATGGTTTCTGCTATCAATGCATCTTATTTTAAAGGCATACAAAGACGGTTTTAAGTACAATATCGTTTTATCAACAGTGATATTAATCGTTACTATGCGCTACCTAGCACCACTTGAACTTAGCCTTCATACTTCAGACCACAGCAAAATCAATGCCAGCATTATTTGGCTTCATGGGCTCGGTGCTGATGGCCATGACTTTGCACCAGTTGTTGAGCATATTTTAAAGAACCCCGCATTCAATCATACCCGATTTATGTTGCCACACGCACCTGAAATGGCTGTTACCAGAAATAATGGTTATGTCATGCCAGCCTGGTATGACATTTATGGGAATATACCGATCACTCAAGAAGATGAAAGCGGTATCAAACAGAGCCAAGTGTACATTAACACAATGATTCAAAATGAAATTAGTCGAGGCATTCCATCTGAGCGAATATTACTTGCAGGGTTTTCTCAAGGGGGTGCAATCGCTTTACATACCGCCCTGCGTCACCCACAGAAATTAGCAGGCGTGCTTGCGCTTTCTACCTACTTACCATTACAGCCGTTGTTCAGCAGAGAAATAAGCACTGCAAACGCGAACACCCCCATTTTCATGGCGCACGGTATTTTTGATGACATCATTTCATTAGAAATGGCGGCAAAGTCGCGTGATTTGCTACAAAACTGTCAATATTCCGTCAATTGGCATGAGTACAATATGGCGCACTCGGTTTGCGAGCAAGAAATTGTAGATATTCAAAGCTTTTTAAAACAAGTTTTATCCTGAGATTTACCCCAAGATTTGGTAGAATAGCGTATCAACAACCCTAGCAGTTCCGAGACGCGATGCCTGCATCTAAAACAAAAACTAATACGTCATCTAATGATAAGGATTCATTAGGAACAGCGCTTAGCTTCGAAGAAGCATTTGCCGAACTTGAAACCATCGTAGCGCAAATGGAATCTGGGCAAATGCTGTTAGAAGCCTCACTTGATGCTTACAAACGCGGTAATTTACTACTCGGATTCTGCCAACAATCGCTAGCGGATGTTGAACAGCAAGTTAAAATACTCAATGAGCGCCAGCAACTAAGTCCATTCAATACCAATGACTAATGCCAACATGACAGATAGCGTAGCGAATGATTTTTCAATATGGGCGAAACAAAAACAAGACCATATTGAACTCGTGCTCAATGAGGCACTCCCTACCAGCGAAACTACGCCACAAGTATTGCATGACGCCATGCGTTATAGCTTGCTTGGTGGCGGAAAACGTGTACGGGCTTTACTTTGCTATGCAGCGGCAGAGCTATGTGCCACAGATGCCAGCATCGCCGATGCCGCCGCTTGTGCAGTGGAAATGATACATGCATACTCTTTAGTGCATGACGACATGCCCTGTATGGATAATGATGACTTACGTCGCGGTAAACCTAGTTGCCATAAACAATATGATGACGCTACCGCGTTGCTAGTTGGCGATGCTTTGCAAAGCCTAGCATTTGATGTGCTATCGACACCAACACTTTGCGATAGCGCCAACCAGCAAATCTCCATGATTAACATTTTAGCTAAAGCATCTGGTTCTTTGGGGATGGCTGGTGGTCAAGCGATTGATCTGGCTGCCGTTGGCAAATCACTTTCACAGCGTGAGTTGGAAACCATGCACCAACTAAAAACTGGTGCATTGATTCAGGCTGCAGCATTATTAGGCGCATCAAGCGGCACCACTGAGCAAATGTCTGCCGTTATCGTGTATGCCGAACATATCGGCCTTGCCTTCCAAGTGGTAGATGACATCCTCGATGTGGAGGCAGACACCAGCACATTAGGCAAAACTGCTGGCAAAGACGCTGAGAGCAGCAAACCGACCTATGTCACTATTTTAGGTTTAGAGCATGCTAAAAAATTAGCAGATCAGTTATACGAAACTGCCATTAGTGCTTTAATCCCATTTGGTGATAATGCAAAGCGTCTGCGTGAACTTGCTGGCTTTATTTTACATCGTCGCTTTTAACCTCAACCGCATTTAATCTAATAACACATCACTCGTGACTCCACTATTAAATACCATTAACAATCCCGAACAACTACGACTACTAGAGCGTAGAGAATTAGTGCAGCTCGCACAGGAGTTACGTTTATTCTTAGTTGATAGTGTTGCCAAGACCGGTGGTCACTTAGCCTCTAATTTGGGCGTTGTTGAGTTAACGATTGCATTGCATTACGTATTTAACACACCTGACGACAAGCTAGTTTGGGATGTTGGTCATCAAACATATCCGCATAAAATTCTTACTGGGCGCCGTGAGGCGATGCAGAACTTGCGTAAGCCTCAAGGTATCGCTGGCTTTCCTAGACGCAGTGAAAGTGAATACGATACTTTCGGCACAGGTCACTCCAGCACATCGATCTCTGCTGCCTTAGGCATGGCAGTAGCCGCCCAAAAGGCCGGTAGCGAGCGACGTGCAGTTGCGATTATCGGTGACGGTGCAATGACTGCAGGCATGGCATTTGAAGCGCTGAACAACGCTGGCAATATGGACGCGAACCTGCTAGTTGTGCTGAATGACAACGACATGAGCATTTCTAACAATGTTGGTGCGCTGAACAACTACCTAGCAAAACTACTCTCAAGTCGTTTTTATGGAACAGTGAGAAAATCTGGGAAGAAAGTATTATCCGCACTACCGCCAATGATGGAGTTTGCTAAGCGTGCGGAAGAACATGTGAAAGGCATGGTGACGCCTGGCACGTTGTTTGAGGAGTTTGGCTTTAACTATATCGGGCCGATTGATGGCCATGATTTAGATACCTTAATTGACACTTTGCACAACATCAAGCAGCTAAGTGGGCCTCAGTTTCTGCATATAGTGACCCAGAAGGGCAAAGGCTTTGAACCCGCCGAGGCCAACCCGAATAAGTTTCATGGGGTTGGTAAATTTGATCCATTCAATGGCAACGCTATCAGCGCCAAGTCAGCTAAATCATATACCGAAGTATTTGGTGAATGGCTGGTAGAGATGGCTGCCGCTGATCAAAGACTGATTGGCATCACTCCTGCCATGTGCGATGGCTCTGGCTTAAATGCTTTTGCTAGCCGATTCCCTGAACGCTATTACGATGTAGGCATTGCTGAGCAACACGCGCTGACGTTTGCTGCTGGCATGGCCTGTGATGGATTAAAACCAGTGGTTGCGATATATAGCACCTTTTTACAACGCGCTTACGACCAGCTAGTCCACGATATTGCATTGCAAAATCTGCCAGTTTTACTGGCTATCGACCGTGCAGGGTTAGTTGGTGCCGATGGCCCAACACACGCTGGTAGTTTTGATTTAACGTTTATGCGTTGCATTCCCAACATCGTGATCATGACGCCTAGTGATGAAAACGAATGCCGCCAAATGCTAACCACCGGCTTTCTCTACGATGGAGTTGCAGCAGTGCGCTACCCTAGAGGCAGCGGCACGGGTGCAATTGTTAAGAATGACCTGACGCCGATAGAAATTGGCAAAGGCCGCATTGAGCGTCAAGGCGAAAAAGTCGCCATACTAGCCTTCGGCTCTATGCTAACGCCAGCACTTGAGGCGGCAGAGAAAGTTAACGCCACTGTTGCCAATATGCGCTTTGTTAAGCCTATTGACCACGCACTCATTGCTCAAATCGCCAGCACTCATAGTGTCATTATCACTGTTGAAGAAAACTGTGTAATGGGTGGCGCTGGCTCTGCCGTGATGGAATCATTACAAACGATTCAACTCAATTTACCACATCCGCTCAAGACACTTTCACTTGGCCTACCAGATGAATTTATTGAACATGGGGTACATGAAACTATGCTCGCTGATTGTGGTCTAGATGCTAAAGGAATTGCTTGCGCAATTGCGAAGCTAATAACCTAGTGTTATACTCAACTAATATTCGTAAAATTTAAGAAAATATTCATGGACCAGACTAAGCTTAATACCCCGATTGAAGATGTACAAAACACTGTAGATACACGCCACCTTGCAATTGATAAAGTGGGTATCAAATCTATACGTCACCCAGTGATCGTAAAAGACAAAACAGGCGGTGAACAACATACGGTAGCGATGTTTAACATGTACGTACACTTACCACAGCAATTTAAGGGTACGCATATGTCTCGTTTTGTTGAAATTCTCAACATGAATGAGCATGCAATTTCTATAGAGTCGTTTGAAACTATCCTACGGGAAATGGTCAAGCGTCTTGAAGCGGAATCAGGTCATATTGAAATGACTTTCCCATACTTCGTGAACAAAGCTGCACCTATCTCTGGTGTAAAAAGCTTACTAGACTACGAAGTCACTTTTATTGGTGAAATTCATCAAGGTAACTTTGAAATCACAGTTAAAGTGTTAGTCCCTGTGACTAGCCTGTGTCCATGCAGTAAAAAAATCTCTGACTATGGTGCGCACAACCAACGCTCTCATGTCACAGTGACAGCTTTAATTAATGACTTCATCTGGATTGAAGATATTATCGACTTAGTTGAAAAACAAGCCTCATGTGAGCTTTATGGCTTACTCAAACGTCCAGACGAAAAATTTGTCACCGAACGTGCTTATGACAACCCAAAATTTGTTGAAGATATGGTACGTGACGTAGCCGCTCAACTCAATGCAGAAAAACGTATTGTGGCTTACACCGTAGAATCAGAAAACTTTGAATCTATTCATAACCACTCCGCTTACGCTTTAATCGAAAAAGATAAACGCATTTAGCGACAAAAATGTTACTTTCATAACAGGAAAAGCCACTTAATTTATTAAGTGGCTTTTTTCTACGTCATTACCTGCCTCCACATTTCATTTCTAGCTTGGTTTATCTAGCTTGTTTTATAGAGATGAAATGTGGGATCTTTAATACTTTTTAGTCAAAGTCATACTATTTCCCTGATGATTTATCTCCATGCGTTTTAAGGCACTCATCCCCATTAGCACTACTGAAGGCGACCCGCCCTCTAAGACGCTGGCATCGACCTGACTCAATGTAATACTACCAATCTTTAAATTAGCAATCGTGACACGATAAGCTGTCACCACACCGTTAGCCGTGTTAACGAATACAGGCTCCCCTTTTTTATAATCTATGTTAGCAAACTGAGCGTCACCACTATTCAGTGCTACAGTCGTCGCCCCTGTATCAATCAAAAACTTGAGTGGCGCCCCATTGATTTTACATTCAGAGACAAAATGACCTTGTGGATTAGCGTACAAGGTCAAACTAGGTTGACTGTTCACTGACGTATCGGCCACTGAGGCTGCCTGCCCCATGCCTAAACTTCTTGTTTTACCCTCAATTAATAATGTTGCTGAACTGCTATCAGCAGCAATCAGTTTCACGCCGTCCACTGTTTGACCGACACTTAATGTTCTAGGCTTTCCATCATTAATAATCATGACCGCCTTACCACTAAACAAACCGACGATGTTAACTTTAGTGGTGGCCATCACGCTAACAGGTAACAAACAGACAAAAGTAAAAAGTATGGCAACAAGCAATTGATGTACTTTTAATATTTGCATTATTTAAACATCCCTTGCTGTAAAGAGTCCTGCGGAGTGAGATTTAAGCCTAATCCTATCACAGCCAAGCCAAGTAACGGGAAAATCGCAGCTAGCATAAAAGTTTGCTGACCGCCTAAATACTGAAGTGCGTAACCACCAGCGACACCGCCCACAGTACCGCCAACCCCATACGCAACACTGTTATAGATGGCTTGACCTTTTGCCTGATGTCGACCATTAAAAAACTGTGTGATTACTTCGACTGAGGCAGCATGAAAACTACCAAATGTAGCAGCATGTAAGGTTTGAGCTAATATCAACAACCATAAGCTGTCGACAGCAAACCCAATCATCGAAAATCGAATCACTGCCAACACTAAACTAATCAGCAAAATTGTTTTTAAGGTGAAATGCCTCAATATTTTTGGCATTAACATGAAAATTAAAATCTCACAGATGACACCTATTGCCCATAGCAAACCTATCATGCCTTTACTATAGCCATGATCACTTAAATAAATCGAATAAAAGTTATAAAGCACACCATGTGCGGTCACCATCAGTGAACAACCCACTAGCAAGGCAATTACGTTAGGTTGACGCACTACTTGCCAGATTGAAAAATGGTCATGTGGATGCGCGGCAACCTTGGGCTCGGGTAGTGAGTAAGTGAGTGCAAACAGCGTGATTTGTACCGCTAGTAAAAACCATAGCAAACTTGCAATACCTGCCCAATCGATTAAGAAACCGAGCACCACGGCCGCTACGATAAAACCGGAAGAACCCCACATACGGATACGGCTATAGTGGCCATTCGTTGTGGCAAGGTGCGCCAATGTAAGTGACTCCGCCAATGGTAGGGTAGAACTTGTGAATAAGCTGAGCGCCGCCATCACAAAAAACATCCAGAAGAAACCATGCGCCCAGAATACTGCAACAAAACCACATAGCCCTAGAAAGGAAGTGAGCCTGATCCAAGGTGCGCGTTTGCCAGTATGATCGGCTAGCCAACCCCAGAAGTTTGGCGCAAAAATGCGGCTAATCTGAAATAAAGACATCAGCACACCAATATCTGCGGCAGAGAACTGTTCAGATTTTAAGTACAGACCCCAATATGGCACAAAAGCACCCACAAAGAAATAATAAATAAAATAAAAGCGGGAGAGCCTAAAGTGTAAGTTTGTGTGCATATGATTATCATACCGAAAAAAAAGTCGGCATCTGCCGACTTAATCTTGAATTGCTTGTCGCTTAAACTGAATTTAACCGAGTTTAAACAATTACAGGGGTTGCGCATTGCACATCCGCATTTTGAGCACGATGGCGTAACGCATGATCCATCAACACCATCGCCAACATTGCTTCCACAATCGGCGTTGCACGCACGCCAACACAAGGATCATGACGCCCGGTAGTCTGCATCGTCACAGCATTGCCACTTTTATCAATCGAACGGCGCTCTTGTGGAATGCTAGAGGTAGGCTTTAGCGCCACATTGACTCTGATTTCCTGTCCTGTAGAAATACCACCAAGGATACCACCCGCATGATTGGTAACAAAGCCGTCTGGTGTCATTTCGTCCGAATGTACGCTACCACGTTGCGCAACGCTTACAAAACCTGCACCAATCTCTACACCTTTGACCGCATTAATGCTCATCATCGCATAGGCAATTTCTGCATCTAGGCGATCAAAAATTGGTTCGCCCAATCCCACTGGCACATGCTCTGCCACTACAGTAATACGCGCACCAACTGAATCACGCTCTGCACGAATTTTGTCCAAGTAGTTTTCGAGGGTAGGCAAAATGCTAACATTCGGTGAGAAGAATGGATTATCATTCACAACATCCCAGCTTTCAAATGGAATATCAATCTCGCCTAATTGGCTCATATAACCGCGCACTGAAACACCATAACGCTCTTTCAGCCATTTTTTTGCAATTGCACCAGCAGCTACGCGTGCAGCTGTTTCTCGCGCGCTTGAACGACCTCCACCACGATAGTCGCGTACGCCGTATTTTTGCGTATAGGTATAGTCAGCATGACCTGGGCGAAACGTATCCATAATCTTGCTGTAGTCTTGACTGCGCTGGTCAGTATTTCGAATCAATAAACCAATTGGCGCGCCTGTGGTTTTACCTTCAAAAATACCTGACAGTATCTCTACCGAGTCTGCCTCTTGACGCTGTGTCACATGACGGGAAGTACCGGGTTTACGACGATCCAAATCAATCTGTAAATCTTCAGCAGACAAAGCTAAGCCCGGGGGGCAACCGTCGACGATACCGCCAATCGCAGCGCCGTGCGACTCGCCAAATGATGTAAAGGTAAAAAGCTTGCCAAGTGTATTGCCAGACATGATACGACCTCAATTAAAGTTAAATGATTTTAACATACCCAAGCAACATGTTAATTAACTAGGCCTTTAATCCACTGCGTATACACTTGCTTAGCAACCTTGTTAAGAAAAAAACAATGTAAAGGCAAGGTCTGCTGTATGGTCTCCACATCCTGCACTGCGGGACTATGTCTTGCTGAGGCAACCTCTTCAGCACCTACCGTACACCACTCCTGTACCATCGTCCCTGTCATCTCGATATGGCACTGCAACGCCAAATGCTTCTGGCCGATGCTATAAGCTTGATTCTCGCAATGTTTGCTTGCTAAGACATGTGTTGCGCCCTCAGGCAAAGTAAAAGTCTCACCATGCCAGTGAAATGCATTAAAGCTTTCTAACTCACCAAACCAATGCTGAGCAGCACTGTTTACACTGACGGTAACCTCACCCCAACCAATCTCTTTAACCGCATTTTGCGTGACTTGCCCACCCAATGCTTTAGTCATTAATTGTGCGCCCAAACAATGGCCTAAGACAGGCACATCGGCATCCACTGCCTTTCGTATTAAGTCCAGCAAGGGTGGAATCCATGGCAAATCATCATTCACACTCATAGGCCCACCCATCAGCACCACACCACTGTATGCTTCTAATGAGTTAGGCACGGCATCACCCTCATCTATTTTAATCAAACACCAAGGGATTCCTTGAGTATCTAAAAAATCAGAAAAATAGCCTGGGCCTTCAATGTGATAGTGACGGAAAATAATCACTGGCTTCATGTTGTTAACACCTTGAACTCTCCATTTACGATGCCATCTATCGTGTAACGCCCAATGGCATATCTGATTAAGCGCAATGTTGGGAAACCAGCTTTTGCCGTCATGCGCCGCACTTGGCGATTTTTACCCTCAGAAATTTTGATTTGCAACCAAGTCGTAGGAATCGCTTTGCGCTCGCGAATCGGCGGAGTCCTAGCCCATAAACCAGCTGGCTCATCCATCATACTCACCTCTGCCGGCTGCGTAACGAAATCGCCCAAATCCACACCGACTCTGAGCAGCTGTAAATCTTCGTCAGATGGCGCTCCCTCCACCTGCACCCAGTAAGTTTTAATTTCTTTATGTTTTGGATGACTTAAACGATGTTGCAATGCCCCATCATCGGTTAAAATAAGCAAACCTTCACTAT
>CAZZDN010000048.1:0-12717 GCA_964652655.1 uncultured Methylotenera sp. | reverse complement strand
GATTGAAGGTGCTCAAATTACCGCCCAGCAATGGGACTTTTTTTACCAATGCTATGAGCAGACTTACCGAGAGCATCGCTCAACGCCCTATTTAACTAGAGCGTTTTTTGCAACAATCGGTCGAACTATGCCGCAACATATCGTATTGATGCTGGCGTATCTCGATGGGCAGCCGATAGCAGCGGCTTTAAATCTCTATGACGAAACTACGTTATATGGGCGTTACTGGGGAGCGCTACAATACGTACCCAATCTTCATTTTGAACTTTGTTATTACCAAGCTCAGATATTTTGTATTGAACAAAAAATTAAATACTTTGAAGGCGGGGCGCAAGGTGAGCACAAGTTGGCGCGTGGCTTTGTGGCTAGGCCTACAACATCTTTCCATTCTGTCGCAAACCCAAACTTTGCGACAGCCATTAAAGACTTTATCATACAGGAGTCAACTGGGGTTGCTGCTTATGTGAATGAGCTTGACGAACGAGCACCATATAAGTAGTTGCTATAATAGCTCGTTAGCACTTGACTGACAGTGACTGGCCAGCCAGCAGTGACTAGCTAGCCAGTTTTTTTGCAAAATGATGAGCCTAAGAATCTAGATAGTGTTCTGTGATAGTTCTTACGCGCTAAATTTATACTTATTGCGGTTTGTCTTCTTTGGTATGGTGGTGGCCAGCATGTACCGCTTTGAGTTCATCAGCATCAATCTTGCCATCTTTGTTGGTATCTAATTTAGTAAACATTTTTTCGGCACGTGCTTGCTGTTTACGCATAAATTCATCTCGTGAAATTGCACCATCATGATTGGCATCTGTTTTGTGGCATCCGTGTGTGCTATCTTCATTGTTGTGATGGTCAGCGTATGCAGACGGTGCAAGACCGAATAGTAATGCGCTTGTAAATAAAATCTGTGTAATCTTCATAAAATGTCCTTTCTAATCGTTGGTCACAAAAGCCAACATTATTACCGTAACAGTCAGTATACTGTTGACATAAAGCTGATCAAAAAAATTCCTGAAGTTGATATTTGATACTAAGATTTTTTGTTGAATATCATGCGTCACTGGAAATTGTTGTTTAAGTTGTTAGGTCTATATCAAGATTGTATGATGCTTGACGTAACAAGCATGGCGTAAAGTAGGGGCTTATGATTCGATTGTTATACAGTAGTCAGGCGAGACCTGGTATCACCGAGCAAGATATCGCGGAAATACTAGAGCAATCTCGGAAAAATAACCTTGATTCTGGGATTACTGGTGTTCTGTTATACGGGGGTGAGCTTTTTATGCAGGTGCTAGAAGGCCCTGAGCTTGCAGTGCTAAAGAAATATATCGCTATTTGTGATGATAGCCGTAACAGTCTTAATAAGATTATTCATATCACTTACACGGAAAAAAGAATATTTGATGATTGGTCTATGGGCGCGATAAAGTGTGACCCGATCGAGTATCAAAAAATCTTCGACTTAAATGCGCGTGCCACTGAAACCACCGAACCTGATATTTTCAGAAATACGATGCGTGACTTTTTACGTAGATTAAATGCGGCTAAGAAATCAGTCTAATTTGCTGATGGGTCCATCATTAAGCCATTTTTTTGATGTTCACAATGTGTGACTCATTGACAATCTGTCATTAACAGCTCATTTATTGCGTCCGTTAGTGATGCTGGTACTAAGATTACACCATGGCACTTGTGTTGTATAACATGTCCATATTTGCAATATGCGCACTCTTGCTGTTTAAACGTTGAGCGATTTGTTTGAAGGCGTTAGAAGCAGGTGTAAGCGGAAATGCATCAATCACCGGCCGGCCAAGTTTTGCTGCTTTGCCTAAATGTACATCTGCTGGAATTGAGCCAAAGTACTCTAGTTCAATTTGCATAAAACGTTTCGCTACTTGTGCAATATTGTTAAACACAACCTCGGCTTGTGCGTCATTAGCATCATCAACAACAATGCCAAAAGAACGGCGACCAAGTTGGCTACAAATGCGTTTAATTAATGCGTAAGCGTCTTTGATTGACTCTGGTTTGCGCGTGAGTTGAATTAAAATATCACTGTCGTTTAGTGTTTTTAGCGGCAATAAGTCATCACTATTGAGCGTTGCGTCGACCAACACAATTTCATACTGCACTACTAACTCATCAAATAAATGATTTAAAACCTCGCCAGCTTTAGTGCTAAGTGGTGTGTTTATTTGATTTTTTGGTAATAGTTTAGCGACAGGGAAATCTTGCTTAGTATTGATAACCGCAGATGAAACTGAGCCAGATGCTTTAGCTATTTCAAATAGCGATTTTGTTTTATCAACTTCGTAACTTACTTCGCGTGTGGTGTTTGATGCATGCATGATTAGCACGTCGCTACCTTGCGCTCGAATTGATGCGGCTAAATTAATCATCATGCGTGATTGATCCGCTGACGACGCTGAAATCACGGAGACCACGCGTGGTTTAGGCGCAGCCATGATGCGGCGTAAACCTGCCGCTTGATCATTTTTAAAACTAACCACGGCTAATCTCGGTAGATAAAATGTTCACTGATGGCTTTGTGTTAGCCATAATGAAAGGAAGTTCTTCATTTTTAAACTGCAACGAACGTCCATCTGCGCCAATTTTGAGGGCTTTTTGAATCAAATAGCTCTTATTCGCAAGATGGATATCTTCGGGAACACGTTGACCATTGGCTAAGTAGTAAAGTTTTAACTTGCCTCTGATTATCACGTCTAAAACGCCACCAATTGTGACGGCTTCATCTAGTTTGGTGATAATGGTGCCATCTAAGCCTTTGCCTTTGTACGCTCTAATAACGTCTGTGAGCGTTTCGCCAGTACTGGTCGCATTGAGGCACAACAGTTTTTTAATGCGTGCATTCGTGTTGGATAGCATCGCGATTTGTTCAGTCACCATCGTGTCGCGTTGGCTTACGCCGACGGTATCAATTAATATAGTGCGTTTGTTTTTTAGTTCATTAAGCGCAATTTTCAGGTCGGCTTCGTCTTTAACTGCATGCACCATGACACCAAGAATTTTACCGTAGATTCTAAGTTGTTCATGACCCCCGATACGATATGCGTCGGTAGTGATTAAACCTAAGCTTTCAGTGCCATGTTTCATAACATAACGCGCCGCTAGCTTTGCTGTAGTGGTCGTTTTGCCAACGCCGGTCGGACCGATGAGTGCAAAAATCCCGCCTTGGTCCAACATGCCCATTTCATTTGGGAGATTATCTAGGTTTTTGCTTAAGATTGCTTTAACCCAAGCTAATGCTTTTGCTTCATCTAGATTAGCGGGCATTTTTTCAGATAACATTCTGGCAAGTGCCGCACTAAAACCGGAAGAGAGAAGAATGTTGAGAATTCTTGTTTTTGTCGGGTATTGTTGCTGCGTATTGCTCCAGGCGATGGTGGTAAGTTGAGATTCAAACACGTCACGCATGCTGCGCATTTCATTCAAAATCTCAGTCATTTTCTGGCTGGCATCTAGCATGGATGCCTGCATCAGGGTGTCTGGCGCAGGTTGAGCGATTGGTTGTGCAAAAGTGGGTGTAGCTTGAGCTTTGGGAGCGGACACTTCTGGTTCCATCATAGACGGTGCAAAAGGTTGTGCTTGATTACTGTGAAAGCCTTCAATTTTTTTGTTGATCACGGAAATTAGCGCAGATGGATTATCTTCACCAAAGCCTTCTGTGTGATTTCGATAACTCGCCTCCATGGTCGCCACGTTATCGACAATCGCGTCTAAGTCTTCTTCTTTCAACGCCGTGATTCTATTCCCGCCTTCTACCGCACGGTTAGATAAAATAATGGCATCCTCACCCAATTCCATACGCACTTGCTTTAGTGCTTCTCGGGAGTTAACGCCAAAAAATTGCTTAATATTCATACTTAATTCTTATTAGGAAATTTGCTCAGCTGATTGACTCGCCAGCAGAACAGATGTGTGTAAATGCGCCTGATCGCGATCTTTTGAATAGTTCGTCAACATACCAAGCACAGCGCTATCGTCAAATCGGAAGCGCGTCAGCATCATATTGGTGCTGCTTAGTTTTACAACTTGCATATTGCTTAGGCTTTCTAACAAATCGGCAATCTCTTTACTGATACCTAAGAGGAACATCGCGGTCGCTTTATCTGAACTGATGAGTTGTTTTGCCATCATCAAATAGTTGAGATTTGCGTCCTTAATTTCGGACATCATATCTTTTACATTCATTTTGCTTCCTAATTCGTTGTTTCTATTGTAAAAACCGTGTTGCAATTGGCTTGGTGAAATGTAACTCTTTAGTCTGAATCGACCAATGGCTGTTTGTCTATTTATTTTGTGAGGTTTTGTCCTACAAAATAAATAGATGTCCAGTAAATACTTGGTTCTAGATGATGATTTATTAGAGTGGCTAACGAGATAGCTTGCTTTGCAAAATGCAATATTGCGGGTAGGGATGTGTCGATGAGTTTGATTAGTGACTGATTTACGGCATCAAATCGCAAAAGTTTAATGTTTTTATTTGAAATATTCGGGTCGTATATGTTTGTTATAAATCACCGTTATTTAGACTGGTAACGATGAATAACAATATGCCCCTAATTGTTTTTCTAAGCGGTTAAATTTGACACCAGCATTAAACTGGACAAAAAAATAGCGCTTCTGTGAGGAAGCGCTAGAAACTTTGAGAGAGTATATATTGCTGAACAACATATGATTCCATCTTACTGGGTATTGATTAATAGAGTATTTCAGATAGTTAACCAATTGTTTCAATGTGAAATAATTGGTTTATTACTGACGCATCGTCCGAGTATTCGATATTCTGAATTATTCTAGATAGGTTTTTCTTTTGTTAGCATATCACATGCTAGTGTTCCTAAATCACGAACTGCCTGTTCGATGACCACAGACCAACGGTGGCTGAAGTTGAGACGTATATAATGTGTAAGTTCTTTTTTCTGCGAGAAAATGGTGCCTGGTGCCACGGTAATGCCATTGTTAATTGCTGCACGATAAAGCACAAGGGCATCTAGTGCAGGTGGCAGTTTTACCCAAATTACGTAGCCACCTTTAGGCTCCGAAACCTGTGTGCCAATAGGGAAGCTTTCTTTAATTACATTTTTTATCAGTACATAATTTGAGCGTAATGTATGTCTTAATTGCTTGAGGTGCTGTTCAAAACTATCACGTTGCAAAAATTTGGCAATCGCAATCTGCGGTGCGGAAGGGAGTGACAGGCTGTTTAGAAACATGAGCCTTTCTACCTCTTGGCGATAGCGTCCGGCATTGGTCCAGCCCACACGGTACCCGGGAGCGAGTGATTTAGAAAACGATGAGCAATGTAACACGATGCCTGCTTCATCAAAAGCCTTGGCAGGTTTGGGCGGTTTGTCACCAAAATATAGTTCGTTGTAAACATCATCTTCAATTAGGGGAATCTGTTTCTCTGCAAGAAGTGCGACTAGTGCCTGTTTCTTATCATCAGGCATGACGAACCCGAGTGGATTTTGAAAGTTGCTGGTTAAAATGACGGCGGCGATACCTGTACTCTCGATCATTGTGCGTAATGCTTGTAAATCAATGCCAGAGTCTGCCTCCGTGCGCACTTCCGCGACTTTCATGCCCAAACGTTCAACTGTGTGTGCCAGTGCATAATAACCTGGTGACTCTAGTGCGATTACGTCTCCTGCCTTAGCTACCGCCTGAAGGCACAAGGTAATTGCTTCGGTCGCGCCATGTGTGATGACAATGTCATCAGGTGAGACATCCATATTGTGCAGCAAGTAACGTCGTGCAATCTGCTGTCTGAGCATTTCGTTGCCCGGTGGCAAGTCACTGAGTACCCCCCAATCACCCTGATCATCTGTTAACGCCTTTTCATATTGATGAATTTTTTTTAGTGGAAACAACTGTGGATCTGGAAAGGGGGAGCCCAGCGGTACGGTACCAAATTCACGGATTGATTTGAGTGTAGTGAGAACCAATTTGCCTGCATCAATCTCTGCAAGATTGATATCTTTTGCAAGCGGAGAGGTGTAACGTTGTTGTAAACGTTTGCGTGGTGTGACGAAATAACCTGATTGTGGATGGCTACTGATGATGCCATCTTGCTCTAACAATGAATATGCGCGCAATACCGTGCTAATACTGAGCGCATATTTTTGGCTTGCTTGACGAACAGAGAAAATCTTGTCGTGCGGCTTCAATACCCCTTCATCAATCATTGCGCGTATGCGGGCGGCAAAAGAAACATAAAGCTTCATAGATGACTAGATTAGTATTGAATTCTGAAGTTTTAATTATACTCCAGCCATCTAGGCTTGTATGGTCTAGTTGTTCTGCTTGGTAATTACCTGTATTTTGTTGCTAGGCCGCTTGCAATGCCAGTGATATTTCCTTGCCGCTCGCTGATAAGGCAGCCACTAGACGTTCCTTTTCTGCAAACACCTCTACTAAAGACTGTTCGCTTAATGCCGTCATCAATCTTTGCAGAGTGCTCATACGTGTATCTAAGCGCTTGCAAATGACGGCTAGTGATACATGGCTTCTGCCTTGCAGATGCTCAGTATGCAGCAACTCCAGTATTCTAAGCATCAATATAGTGCTGGTGTTTAGTTGCGGAGAGTCTTGATTATTACGTTCTAGGGCTAAGTCTTCTTCTAACTGATCGACTGAATAATCAACTAGCATGGATTTTTCCTGGTGCAGTAGTTTTCTCAATAATCACAGGTATTGATTTGGAGGTTGGTGTGCGGGATAGATCGGCTACACTTTCCAAAGGCACTAGATTATTTGTTTCTGGGTAATAGCCACTTAAGCAACCTTGTGGAATATCATAAGGCACCACTAAAAATTTTTCAGCTCTGCGCGTGATGCCATCTTGCCAGACACTGACTAGATTAATCCAATCGCCAGCTACTAAGCTCATGCGTTCAATATCCAGCGGGTTCATGAAAATGACGCGACGTTCACCAAACACGCCACGATAGCGATCATCCATGCCATAAATGGTGGTGTTGTACTGGTCATGCGAGCGCGTAGTCATGAGTACAAATAATTGGTCACCATATTGTTTGCGTGCCTGATGAATTGGCGAATTTTGTGGAATCGCATGTACGGTGAACTCTGCCTTATTAGAAGGCGTGTTCCATATGCGCTCACTAGATGGTACTGGCATACGGAAACCGCCCGGCTTTTTGATACGTTCGTTGTACTTTTTGAATGCCACTGGCATGGTCTGCTCAATAGCGTCGCGAATCTTGCTGTAGTCCTTAATATATTCTAGCCAGGGCGTTTTGCTATGTTTGAGTGTGGCGTGCGCCAATCTGGCGACAATCGCTGGCTCGGATAGTAAATGAGGTGATGCTGGTTTGTTCATGCCGTATGAAATATGCACCATGCTCATGGAGTCTTCCACGGTTACACCTTGCGGTCCAGTCTCTTGGTTATCTATTTCAGTGCGACCGAGGCAAGGTAGTATTAATGCTTCTTTACCATGTACTAAATGGCTGCGATTTAGTTTTGTGGTGACATGCGCAGTGATATTACATTTGCGCATCCCTTCCCAAGTGCGGTCTGTATCTGGCGTAGCAATCGAGAAGTTGCCGCCTAATCCAAAAAAGAATTTGATTTTGCCATCGATCATGGCTTGGATTGCACCTACCGCGTCATAGCCTGGCGTCTTCGGGACTTTAATATCAAACACACGCTCTAGACTATTCAAGAAGTCGATTGGCATTTTTTCATAAATCCCAACAGTTCGGTTCCCCTGCACATTGCTATGTCCACGTACTGGACAAAGACCTGCGCCCTCTTTACCAATATTGCCACGTAGCAACATTAAGTTAACAAGCGTTTGAATGGTAGCCACACCGTGTTTGTGCTGAGTAATGCCCATGCCCCAAGTCGAGATTACGCGATCACCAGTGGCGTAGATACGTGCAACTTCTTCAATTTGTTCGATTGGTACACCTGACTCTTCGACAATTACATCCCAACTTTCCTGACGGGCGTCTTCAGCAATCGCTTCAAAATTATTGGTGTGTTGCTGGATAAATGCGAGATCAACAGCGCGTTCACTACCTAGTTTGATTGCTTCATCATCCCACTGGATTACAAATTTAATCATCCCTTTAATCAACGCAAGGTCTCCGCCTAATTTAGGCTGGATTAACATGTTGCTGATTTTGCTTCCTTTAAAAGACAGCATGTCGAACGGACTTTGCGGATCTGCAAAGCGTTCTAAACCACGTTCTTTTAGTGGATTGATAGCTACAATGCGTGCACCGCGTTTGGCCGCCTCACGCAACTCACCCAGCATGCGCGGGTGATTGGTGGCAGGATTCTGACCAAATATCAAGATGGTATCGGCGTGCTCAAAGTCATGCAGAGTGACTGAGCCTTTACCGATACCTACAGTCGTTGGCAACGCAATACTGGTGGATTCGTGGCATAGGTTAGAGCAATCTGGGAAGTTGTTTGTCCCGAACTCACGCACAAATAATTGGTAGAGGAATGCGGCTTCGTTACCGGCGCGTCCAGAGGTATAGAAAATGGCTTCATTCGGGTCAGCTAAAGCATTTAAATGAGATGCTAGTAAGGCAAATGCGTCATCCCAAGAAATTTCTTCGTATTTATCTGTGGCTGGGTTGTAACGCATTGGGTGCGTTAGGCGACCTTCATTCTCCAGATCGAAATCGCTCCACCCCATTAATTCAGTAACCGTGTGTTTGGCAAAAAATGCAGGCGTTGTACGTTTTGCTGTCGCTTCAGCAGCAACGGCTTTCACACCATTTTCACAAAACTCAAAAGTAGATGTGTGCTCTTTGTCAGGCCAAGCGCAACCTGGACAGTCAAATCCATCAGGCTGGTTCTGTGCCAGCAGTGTCATTACACCTTTTACTGGAATTTTCTGTAACGCAAGTTGCGCAGCAACTTGTTTTAAAGCACCCCAGCCAGCAGCTGGATGATTGTAAGGCTTGATAACGGCTTTATGTTGCGACATATTTCCTACTAGCTTAAGAATCTGGCAGTGGCAGATTAAATCTACCTGCACAAAAATGCGGAATAATAAAAAGTATTATCCTAAGCAAACAAGCATTAAGAAAACAGACACAGAAGCAGGGGATTTTTAGAGTACAGTTTGATATAGCTTAATCTTATTAAGTTGACTCTAGTATTACTTTAATCTCTGTAAATTTTTAAGTAAAGGATTCCTAGAGTAGCTTTTATAAGGATAAAAAGATTTAGTTTTCTGTCCTAAATCTAGACAAAAAACTCTTATTTTAGTATCCTCGTAGGTGTAAGCTGTCAAACTTATTTCTTAATATGATTAATAGAGATATTAAATTTTTTAAAGTCATTAGAACTGTGCTGTGTTTTTTAAATGGGACGACCCAATTTGTTTGAAAGGTGTTTTATATGAGTTGGGCAATTTTAGTATTAGCTGGACTGTTAGAAGTCGTGTGGGCGATTGGATTAAAGTACACAGATGGCTTTACGCGTTTATGGCCATCTGTGCTGACTATTTTGGCGATGGTATTGAGCGTTTGGCTGTTAGGAACAGCAATGAAAACATTACCTGTTGGCACTGCTTATGCGGTATGGGTAGGCATCGGTGCGATAGGAACAGCAATATTGGGAATATTGCTGTTCTCGGAGTCTGCAAGTATCGGTAGGTTGCTCAGTTTATTTTTGATCTTTGCAGGAATCGTAGGGCTCAAGTTATTCACGGCTTAATCAGGTGGTTTACCAAGGAATGGGTTTTCCGTCATAGGCAATAAATTGACCAGTAGTGTCTAAGTTGGATCGCTCAATCACATCACGTATCCCAGAGACGCTTGTCTTAGTATCGATTAAGGCATTGCTACCGCCCATTTCGGTTTGAACCCAGCCTGGATGCAGCGTGACAACCGTAATGCCTAATGGCCGTAAATCAATCGATAGGCTTTTCATCACCATATTAGCGGCTGCTTTCGAGCTTCTGTAAATATAGCTGCCGCCGCTGGTGTTGTCTTCTAAACTCCCCATTTTACTGGATAACGTGGCAACTTTTTTAAGTTGACTGTTGGCAACGTGAGAGGAAAACGCCATGGCCATTTTTAATGGTGCCATACTGTTTACTCTGAATGCTTTGAGCCAATCATTAGTACTAATATCAGATAAGTCGCTCTCTGGGTAAATGCCTGCATTATTGATGAGTACATCAATTTTTGAATCTTTTAATTGCATGGCTAAAGACTCAATTTGAGCAAAGTCTTCTACATCTAGCGGTAACACTTGAATATTTGAATATGTCTTTGCGAGCGCCTGTAACGCCGTGGCAGTGCTTGGTGTGCGGCAACATGCCAACACATTCCAGCCGTCAAGTGCATATTGGCTCACGAATTCAAGGCCTATGCCGCGGTTTGCACCAGTGATTAATACTTGATAGTTTTTTGACATGCGTCACTCCTTAAAACCTGAAATATATGCAAAGTATATTGAATAACAAACTAGAGCTTAAATGATGATGCGAGTTCAACGTTTACAGTTGATTCAATCGCCCCTGATTGATTTTCACTAAGTTGATTATTACTAAATTTAATTTCACTTAATGTCGTTGCTAAATAATCAAATAGCACCCTTACACGCTCTGCTACTGGGCCTCGCTGTGGGCGATAAACATAAATGCCCCACGGTGTAGGCGATTGATCTTGAAGCACAGGAACCAGTTGCCCGCTTTGGATAAATTGATCACAAATAAAATCGGGGAGTTGGCCGTAGCCAATGCCGGCAAGGACTGCTGCCAGCTCTGCTTCGACCTCGTCGGAGATAAAGACTGGAGAGCTGGGAAAACAATCCGGATCATCTGCAAAAGTCCAAGGCCACATTCTGCCGGTGTTTTGATCAATGAGGCCAGTATAGGGCATTTCACATAAGTCGCTCACTTGTTCAGGCACGCCTGTTTTTGCAATGAGCGAGGGTGCACCAACGATATGAAATTTAATTTCATTCACTCGTCTAGCGACGTTGCGATTATTGCTAAAAAAACCAATACGTACACCTATATCCATCTGATCGGCAACGACATTATCAATCAGATCGGAGAATCTTAAATCCAGTTGGATGTTGGGATGCTCTTTGGCAAATGCAGTCAGTGCTGGTAGTAAGTATAGGCGCCCAAACGTGTTTGGCATGGTAACTTTGATTATGCCAGCGATAGTTTCAGGCGCATTCGCATGATGTTGTAACTGAAAGAGTGAGTCAACTTGTTCTAGCACCGTTTCACTTTTGAGCGCCATTTGCTTACCGAATTCGGTAATGGTAGTGTTGCGTGTGCTTCTGTAGAACAACGGTTCACCTAAGCGTTCTTCTAGCTCTTTAATGGCGCGAGTGACAGATTGTGGCGAGATGCCGAGCCTAATAGAAGCTTCTTTAAAGTTGGAAGATTCCGCTACTGCTTTAAATATGCGCAGCATTTCTAGTTGATTTTGCATGGCTTATTTGGTTTTATATGCGTTGGTTTAATTCATTAATCTGGAATTATCAATTCCAGATTATTCCATATAATGATAGCGAACAGTATGCGATAGTGCTATTTTTCGTGTCAATCGTTATATATGTTACAACGACAGTTTTTGCATCAATTTATAAAAAACAATATTAAAACAATAGATTAGAGGGTGACCATCATGATTACTTTGAATATCAATGGTAAAGAACAGCAGTTGGATGTGTCTGATGATATGCCAATTTTATGGGCATTAAGAGATGTTTTGCATATGACCGGTACCAAATTTGGTTGCGGCATGGCGCAGTGCGGTGCATGTACGGTGCATGTCGATGGTCAGCCTACACGCTCATGTATTACGCCTATCTCTGCAGCGGTTGGTAAAAAAATCGTGACGATTGAAGATGTGCAGAACGATAAAGTAGGCGAAGCGGTACAGGCTGCATGGAGCGAAATTGATGTTGTGCAGTGTGGTTATTGTCAGTCTGGCCAAATTATGGCGGCAACGGCTTTACTGACTACCAATCAGGCTCCTACTGATGCAGATATTGATGCAGCCATGAGCGGTAATATCTGTCGTTGCGGCACTTATCCACGTATCCGTGCAGCCATTCATGCTGCTGCCAACAAGCTAGCTTAAGGAGCCATCCTATGAACTCCCCTTTAAATATCTCAAGACGCACTTTTCTAAAAGCTTCCGCACTTGCTGTTGGCGGTTTGGTGATTGCATTCTCTATTCCGACAGCTAAGCGCTTTTTAATGCCAGGTGCAGAAAAAGCAGCGGAAGGTACGCCAGCGGCAAAACTGCCTGAGCCTAACGCCTTTTTGCGTATAGGTACCGATAACACGATTACCGTGATGCTTGCCCATAGTGAAATGGGGCAAAGTATATGGACAACATTGCCCATGCTGATTGCAGAAGAGTTGGATGCTGACTGGAGTATGATTAAAGTTGAACATGCTGAAGCTGCACCTGCTTATATCCATACAGCGTATGGTATTCAAATCACAGGTGGGTCTTCTACTACTTGGTCTGAGTTTGACCGTTACCGTCAGGCAGGCGCATTGACTCGTCAGTTGCTGATTGCTGCCGCTGCGGAGAAGCTAGGCGTGCCTGCGGCTAACCTAAAAACTGAAAATGGTTTTGTGATTAACGGTGATACCAAAGTGAGCTATGGTGAGCTCACCGAGATTGCCGCTAAATTAGAAACACCTAAAACGGTAGTGCTGAAAGACCC
>CAZZDN010000047.1:2284-12736 GCA_964652655.1 uncultured Methylotenera sp. | reverse complement strand
GGTTTGGTGGTGCGATTCAGGTTGCTGGTGAAGTACGTGGCCGCAAGGCAGCTCGCCATGCAACATCGGACTGGATGGAGCTTGAGAAGCAACGTGGTATTTCTGTCACTTCATCAGTAATGCAATTCCCCTACCGCGAGCATATGATTAACCTGCTCGACACCCCGGGGCATGATGACTTCTCTGAAGATACTTATCGTACACTGACAGCAGTAGACTCTGCGGTGATGGTGATTGACTCCGTAAACGGTGTAGAAGCACAAACTATCAAGCTATTAAACGTATGTCGTATGCGCGATACGCCTATCATCACGTTTATCAATAAGCTAGATCGTGAAAGCCGCGCGCCGATTGAGTTGCTGGATGAAATCGAAACGACACTAGGCATGGAGTGTGCGCCCATGACCTGGCCTATCGGCATGGGTAAAACATTCCGCGGCGTTTATCATTTATACAATGATGAAATCTCGTTTTTTGATCCACGCGCTGAAAAAGGTACGTCTGAAACCATCAAGGGTTTAGATAACCCTCGCGTTGATGAACTACTAGGCCCACAGGCTGAAGAGCTACGTATAGATATTGAACTAGTGCGTGGTGCATCTCATGAGTTTAATAAAGATCGCTATTTAGATGGTAAGCAAACCCCTGTTTTCTTTGGCTCAGCGATTAACAACTTTGGTGTGCAATCATTGCTGGATGCAGTGGTAGACTTGTCGCCAGCACCTCAATCACGCAACACAGCTAGCCGCTTGGTAGAAGCAAATGAAGGCAAGTTTTCTGGTTTTGTATTCAAAATTCAGGCGAATATGGACCCGAAACACCGTGACCGCATTGCGTTCTTACGCGTGTGTTCAGGTCGCTTTGAGCGCGGCATGAAGGTAAAGCAGGTCGCTACCGGTAAAACATTGAGCGTGAATAACGCCATCACGTTTATGGCGCAAGATCGTACCACCATGGATGAAGCTTACTCTGGCGATATTATCGGTATTCCAAACCATGGCACTGTGAAATTAGGTGACACCTTTACTGAGGGCGAAAACCTTAAATTCACCGGCATTCCATCATTTGCACCTGAGTTTTTCCGCCGTGCACGCATTAAAAACCCGATGAAGATGAAACAACTGCAAATCGGCTTAAAGCAACTAGCAGAAGAAGGTGCTGCACAATTGTTCCGCCCATTATTGTCAAACGACCTGATTTTAGGTGCGGTTGGTATGTTGCAGTTTGAAGTGGTTGCACATCGCCTAGAGCATGAATATAGCGTGGACATGGTGTTTGAGCCATACGATTGCTACACCGCACGCTGGCTTCGTGGCTCTGATGCAGATTTAAAAGCGATTGCAGATAAATATGGCTTTAACGTGGCATTAGATGGCGCAGATGATTATGTGTACTTAGCGCCTAATCGTGTGAATCTGCAAATGGCACAAGAGCGCTACCCTGATATTCAATTCTTGGAAACGCGTGAAATAGCCTAATACAAACTGCATCAGAACTTGATTAGCATCATGATAGGCAACGGTTGTAACTATTACCATTTGCTTATCGCTCGCTAACGATATTCTGATGCAGCCCGATTGAAAGCATCACATCATGACTTTATGCCCATGCGATAGCGGCAAACCATATCATCAATGCTGTGAGGTTTACCATCTTGGTACCCCTGCCCCTAACGCTGAGGCGCTCATGCGCTCGCGTTACAGTGCCTATGCACTTGTAGCAAAGCATACGAATTTAAAAGAATATCTACTACAAACTTGGCATCCTGAATCTCGCCCGACACAGTTAGACCTAGACGGTGATGACACAATCAAATGGCTGGGCTTGCAAGTAAAGTATCACCAGATTATCGATGCGGACAATGCAGTGGTTGAGTTTATTGCACGCTATAAATATGCCAACAATTTAGGTGGTAAAGCAGAAAGACTAAAGGAAACGAGCCGTTTTAAACGTATTGAAAACTGCTGGTTCTACCTCGATGGCAGTTATCAGTCAGATTAATCTCGACTAAACACATCCGCTACAGTCACACTATCGTCATCAATGTGACATAAAAGCGTCACTCAAGCTTCATCAATACCCACTAAGATGCACCTCATTAGCTTTTCTTCGGTTTAAAAGAAGAGCATGCATGAGATCATCATCATGGTGTATGAAAAATCCACACGTGGCTTTAATGAATTTGCTAGCAACCAGCGCACACTGAGTGTACGGGAACGCCAGGTATTGCTTCTGGTAAACGGAGTACGCAACCTAGATGACCTGAACAAATTTTTTAAGCAGGACCAACTGCTAGACACGATAAAAAAACTGGAATCTGAAGGTTATATTCAACGACCAAAAAATACACAACTCATCAATCACGCCTCACTCACATCTGCTATCACCATCTCTTTTTTTGAGAAAACCAAAGAAACAGCGCCAATCTGTCCAGCGAAGCTGACAGCAGTAAAAAGCATATTGATAGAAGCGACTGATGATTACCTAGGCATAATGGGACGCAACATTAAAGCTAAAATTGAAAACTGCGAAAATGAAACCAGCTTAAGACAATGTATCTCAAGCTGGCATATGGCAATGCGTGAATCTAAACTCGGGCGTGAATCTGCCAGCTTTCTAATGGAGCAAATTCACCAGACCCTAGAAGGCAATATCATTGAAACAAACAAGACTATTGACACTAAAAACACTATCGAGACTAAAAACAGTGTATATCCACAGCACTAACTAATGATATGAACCATAGCCCAATACACTGTTTATAGTCTGAATTTTATAGCTGTAATTAAGCACCGTTACAATTAGGCGCTTTCAAATGCCTCACATAATTGGCTAAGCAACTGGCCAAAAATTGGTAGTACTTCCTCAACACCATGTGGGCTATCATCATCAGTGCCAGCGACAACTAGTGCTATCACTAATTTATCAACATTCTCTCTGAACTGTGTCCAATGTTCCGCTTCTGCGTCCGCGATCAACTGAAACTTATGAAGGCCAGACTCGACAATTTCAACTAACTCAGCATCTGTCAGGCCTGCAAATAAGGTTTTTGCAATGGTAATTTGAGCGGTTGGGAAGTCTGGCTTAATATTTTCTTGCACTAATGGCGCAGTAAAAAATGCATAGCTCAGTAATGCAAAAGCTTGATACACGCTCAACATATCAAAATTGTCAGTACGCTCAGCCAACGGCGAACGATCAGCAGACTGAATAGCCTTAAATGTGACATAACAACTCAGGTAGTCAGCTGCATTTAATGCATCGTATTCGTCTAAATTGGTATTAGGAGTTTCATCATCGCGATGCGTTGCCGCTAAGCATAATGCATGCATCAGCTTTAAGCGTTCTGAATACGTCATTTCCATCTTTGATCCTTATTTAATCTTAAACAAAATAAACTACAAATAATAGGGTGATTAATCGATTGCAGGTATTGCCTCTAGCATTTCATGCAACACCAACCAGCGCTCTTCTGCAGTCTCTAATTGCTGGGTTAAAACCGCTTGCGTTTTTAGTAGTGCTTGCAAAGCCGATTTATCAGCGCCTGTATAGAGCGCTGTATCATTCAATTGCTCATCACATACTTTTTTATCCGCTTGCCACTGTGCCATATTGCGCTCTATCTGCTCAAGCTCTTTTAACAATGGGCGGCGCTCAGCTATACGAGCCTGACGCTCAGCCTTATTCTGTGCACGGTCGTTTTTATTGGGCTTATCAATAGTGGACGCCTGATTCGATTGTTTTTCTTTCAATCGCTGTTCATTTAGCCACTGACTGTAATCATCTAAATCGCCCTCAAACTGTGCAGCCTTACCATCTGCCACTAACACAAATTCATCACAGGTCGCACGTAGCAGCGCCCGATCATGCGAGACTAGTATTACGCCACCTTCAAAGTCCTGCAAGGCGAGTGTAAGTGCATGGCGCATCTCAAGGTCTAAATGGTTGGTCGGCTCATCAAGCAATAGCAGGTTGGGACGCGTCCAAATCAATAAAGCTAACGCCAAACGCGACTTTTCACCGCCAGAAAAATTCGCACAAGGGGATCTTGCCATATCGCCTTTAAAATCAAAGCCGCCTAGATAATTAAGGTGCTCTTGTTCACGCGTCAGCGGATCTAGCTTCATCATGTGCTGTAGCGGTGACTCATCAGGCCGCAATTGCTCAAGTTGATGCTGTGCAAAATAACCGATATTGAGGTCTTTACCTTCTACACGTTTACCGCCTAGCGGTGCCAACTCATGTGCTAATAATTTAATCAGCGTGGTTTTACCTGCGCCATTCTTGCCCAGTAAGCCGATACGCTCACCTGGCCTAATTGCCAATTCAATGTTGCTGATTAATGGTTTTTCTTGGTACCCCACACTCATGTCATCTAACACCAACAGTGGATCTGGCGCGGCAATCGGCGCCCTAAACTCAAAGCTGAATTGTGAATCTACGTGCGCGGCAGAAATCATTTCCATGCGTTCTAGCGCCTTAATGCGGCTTTGTGCCTGACGCGCCTTGGTAGCCTGCACGCGGAAACGATCAATATAACTTTGCAGATGTGCCACTTTACGTTGCTGCTTTTCGAACATGGCTTGTTGCAACGCTAGCTTTTCTGCACGTTGGCGCTCGAAATCAGAATAACCACCACGATAAAGCGTTAATGTTTGCTGCTCAATATGCGCGATATGATTCACTATCGCATCTAAGAAATCCCTATCATGAGAAATGAGCAATAACGTACCGCGATAGCTCTGCAACCAGCCTTCCAGCCAAATCACCGCATCCAAATCCAAATGGTTAGTCGGCTCATCTAGTAATAGCAAGTCTGAACGACACATTAACGCACGTGCCAAATTCAAACGTACGCGCCAACCACCAGAGAACGTAGAGACCGCTTGCTGTAACGCAGCTTGACTAAATCCTAAGCCGTTCAGCAACTCGGCCGCGCGCGCTTTCGCGCTGTAGCCTTCGATGTCAGTTAAACGTTGATGGAGTTCGGCAATCAATTCGCCTTGATGGTTAGCTTCTGCCGCAACCAAAGCCGCTTCAATTTCGCGTAACTCGACGTCACCATCCAGTACAAACTCGATGGCAGGCATGGCAAGTGCTGGCGTTTCTTGCGCCACATGCGCCACTACCCAGCTGGCTGGTATTTCTAAATCGCCCTGCTCAGGGTGCACTTCACCACGCAGCATAGCAAAAAGAGAAGATTTACCGGCACCATTCGCACCAGTTAAGCCGACCTTATGCCCAGGATGCAACTGCATGGATGCGCCTTGGACTAAAACTTTAAGGCCACGTGTTAATGTAAGTTGTTTAAATTGAATCAAGTGATAACCGTATGAATTAAATTGAGCCAAGCGAGTCAACCGCTTGGACATTACCTACAAATGAGTCGCATTAATATGCATCGTTGCTAACCCACTAAATACGCTATTCTAAATGATTAACGTGCATAGTCTTAAACTCTCTTTTATTTTTGCGCTAGATTTGTAGGAATTTACCTAGTTTTACCACTGTATCGCCTTGAATATCAATCAATAGAGTCAATATTCGAGTAAAATACATCAACTGAATATTTAATAATAAAACCCACACAATCAATGGTTAAAAAATCTCTACTTTGGGTTTATAAAACACTACTCTGGCTAGCTGCAATTTCAGCAATTTTCATGGTAATTGCGGCACTCGGTATTCATTTTTGGTTGATGCCAAATATTGGTCTGCACAAAAATGAGATTGCCAACTTTGCCAGCCAATCAGCTAAACAAAAAATCAGTATTGGCGAAATCAAAGCTGACTGGCAAGGAATTAACCCCCATTTCCAGTTAAGCAATGTCAATATTTTTGATGCAGAAGATCGTGTCGCACTTGAGTTAAAAAATATTGAAGTCGCTTTATCATGGCTAAGCATACCGATGCTAGAGCCACACTTGGCCGAGCTTATTATTCATGAGCCAGAGCTCACCATACGCCGCGATAGTAGTGGCGAGATATTTGTTGCAGGCATTAGCACGGCTGGAGAGTCAAAACCTGATTTAACTAACTGGCTACTCAGGCAAAACAGATTAGTGATTAACGACGCCAAAGTCATGTGGCTGGACGAGTTAAAAAACGCACCTGAACTGAGCCTGAATCATCTACAGTTAGAAGTGCTGAGCCCTCCATGGAGAAGCCTAATCAGAAACCACCGTTTCAGCATCAGCGCACTACCATCCGTCGGCAGCAACCAGCCAATATTACTCAGTGGTAGCTTTTATGGCAGTGATATTAGCAAAACCGAAGATTGGGATGGCCATATCCGCTTACAACTAAAAAATGCTGATTTAGCTGCTTATAAAACTTGGGTTGATTACCCCATGGATTTAAGAACAGGCATCGGTAGCACAGATGTTGAAATTCAGTTCTCAAACCATGCATTACAATCAGTGAATAGCGATGTATCACTTGAGAATATACAACTACAAACTAAGCAAAACGTTGTACCGATAATGCTAGACAAAATATCTGGGAAAATTCTCTGGAAAAATCTCACCAAAAGTGACTTTATTGGCAACACTACCAACCACGGTTACAATTTAAGTGTAAAAACACTCAACGCAAATACTAACAATGGCTTTAATATCAAGTCATTATCAGCAAACTATACGCAAACGGTAAAAGGTGAGCAAAACTTCAGCCTGAGTTTACCAAGCTTAGCATTAACGAATATTCAAGGCATATTGCCCCAGCTACCTCTGCCTGAGAAGTTATTAGCGCATGTCAATGCAACCAATCCGCAAGGAGAGCTAAAAGACTTGAATCTGACATGGGAGGCTCAAAATAATACGACGAAATCCTATCAGGTCAACACCAAGTTTAATGGATTCAATTTAACCGCATACGAAGATATTCCTGGCGTGAACAATCTATCTGGTGTGCTAAAAGCAAACCAGAAGTCAGGACTATTACAATTAGATACGCGTAATGCGCAATTGGAAATGAAAGGCATATTGCGCTGGCCAGTTCCTTTCAATACCCTGGAAGGAAAAATCACTTGGAAAATTGATAATCAGCAAACAAAAATCACTGTCGACTCACTAGCGATGAGTAGCCCGCATTTATCTGGAACAGTTGATGCAAGCTATTTAATGGATGGAAAAAAGGGAGGTTTCCTCGATTTAAAAGGGAAGTTTAATCATGGGAACGCTAAATACGCCAAATTTTACTACCCAACTATGCTAGGTGAAACCACCCTTAACTGGCTGGATACCTCCATACTAGAAGGCACTGCCAACGATATCAATTTAATCGTTAAAGGGCGTCTTGCAGACTTTCCATTTGTGGATAGTAAAAATCAACTCGACACCCAGCTAGGCCTGTTCAGAGTCACGGCTAAAGTCAGCGATGCTATTCTGGAATACGGTTCAGATTGGCCAGTGATCGAGAAATTAGGCTTAGATCTGTTATTTGAAGGTAAGCGTATGGAACTCAATGCGCACACCGGCTATATTTTTGGCAACCAAATCATTAAAAGCAAAACAACCATTGCGCAATTAGATGCCGATTACCCAGTGTTAAATATTGAATCCGAAGTGCAAGGTCCTGTGAGCGATGGCATTACCTTCGTGAACAAAAGCCCGGTACACACGATTACTGAAGGATTTACCGACAACCTTAAGACTAGTGGTACAGGCAAACTACTCCTAGGCTTGAGTATTCCGTTAGAAGATTTAGACGCCTCAAAATATAAGGGGCTATATCAAATTACTAACGGCCAAATGCAAAGCGAAGATATCCCAACACTTACCCAGATTAACGGTAATTTAGAGTTCACCGAAAATAGTTTAACTGCAAAAAATATCAAAGCATTTGCTTTCGGCTCACCGCTTGCATTCAACTTAAATACAAATAAAGACAAATCCATCCGCATATTAGCAAGGGGGAAACTCACTGATAGCAGCATCAAGCAAATGCTTAAAGAACAATCACTAGCGAAAGCAGGTGATTATTTCAGTGGTGGTGCAGATTGGATTGGTGACATTCTTATTCAGAAACCGCGCATCAACGTTAGCATCCGTTCTGATTTGTATGGCATCACATCACGCTTGCCTGCACCATTCGACAAATCTCCAAGCCAGCCATTAAGTCTGCGAGTTGATAAACGACAAGAAGGAAATTTAAGTAATACTTTTATCAACATCGGCAATAAAGCCAGTGCAAAAATCACAAGCTCTATGAATAACGGTAAGTTTGAGTTAAACAATGCCCTGGTTCAGTTGGGCAGCGATATTAAAGTTGCTCCATCAATCAACACAGAAAATAGTGGTTCAGCGGGTATTACATTCACTGGAAACTTAGATTACGTGAATGCAGATGCTTGGCGCTATGTAGTGAAAAATCTTGCCGATAATGGAACACAACAGCCTAAACTACCTATTCAAAAAGTTGCGCTTTCAATTAAAGCGCTCGATATCTTTAACCGACGTCTGAATCAGGTAAATATCACTGAACTATCCAATACAGATAGTTTACGTATTGCGATACAAAGTAAAGAAATTACAGGTAATCTACAATGGTTAGATCAGAATAATGGCAAGTTAATTGCACGTTTAAGCAACTTCACGATACCAGAGACTGCGCCTGATCAATTGTCAGCACCAACTGATAATGCGGAGATCAAACAATTCACCAAGTTAGAACAAGATTACCCAGCACTAGATATCACAGCTGAAAACTTTATTCTTTTCAAAAAAAATCTTGGTAGCCTAGAGGTCATTGCTTATCCAGAAAATGACAACTGGGATATCCAGAAAATTAAATTCAACACCCCAGAAGGCACGATTGAAGCAGAAGGACAATGGAACAACTGGGTAAGAAATCCCAACACTCACCTTAACATCAAGTGGGACATCAAAGATTTAGGTCAAACACTGACCAGATTAGGCTATGCCGATACCATTAAAGATGGGGAAGGAAAATTAAGCGGCCAACTACATTGGCCAGGTAGCCCGCATCAATTCGACACCACACGGCTAAGCGGTGAATTAAAGTTTGATGTACGCAAAGGGAAAATTTTGCAAGTACAGCCAGGGGTAGGCAGACTCTTGGGCTTACTCAGCCTACAAAGCTTACCTAGACGGCTGAGCTTAGACTTTAAAGATTTGTTCAGCAATGGCTTTGCTTTTGACAAAATTAGCGCAACCGTTAAAATTGAACGAGGCATTATGCGTAGCGACAATTTTAAAATGGCAGGTCCCGCAGCGGATGTCAGCATCAAAGGGGAAACCAATCTACAAAAAGAGACACAACACCTTTTTGTTAACGTTTCACCAAGAATTAGTGATAGCATTTCGCTTGCTGCATTAGCTGGCGGGCCTCTCGCTGGTGCGGTGGCATTTTTAGCCCAAAAAGTGCTAAAAGATCCCTTTAATAAAATTGTTTCAACGGATTATGAAATTATTGGAACTTGGGACAACCCAAAGGAAGTAAAAACTGAAGATGATGCCCCAAAAAGCAAAAGTAATCCGCTGATTAACTAAAAAAGTGAATGACCTGTCAAAAAGAATTTAAAACGATTTGGATACAACATGGCTATTACCTCTCGCGTCAAAACTACCAAAGCTAAACTCAGCAGCCAAAGCGCCACAAAAGGCATCATCAAAATGGCAGCGATTCAAATGGCCTCTGGTCCTCATGTGAGCGCCAACCTAAGCGAAGCTGAGCGCTTGATTGAAATTGCCGCGAACCAAGGCGCAAAGTTAATCGCATTGCCTGAATATTTTGCGATTATGGGGCTGAAAGATTCTGATAAGGTATTAGCGCGCGAAGAAGAAGGCAAAGGCCCGATTCAAGATTTTTTAAGTAAGACAGCAAAGAAACATAAAATCTGGCTGATTGGTGGCTCAGTTCCTTTAGTCAGTAGTGTGCCCAACAAAGTACGTAATAGCTGCCTAGTGTTCGACGACAAAGGCAAGTTAGTTGCACGTTACGATAAAATTCACCTATTTGGTCTGAAACTAGGTAACGAGCATTACACCGAAGAAAAAACAATCGAAGCCGGTGATACAGTCAAAGTGATTGATAGTCCGTTTGGCAAAATTGGTTTATCGATTTGCTACGACCTGCGCTTCCCAGAACTCTATAGAGCGATGGGCGAGGTCAACATTATTGTGGTGCCATCTGCATTTACTGACACAACAGGTAAAGCTCACTGGGAAAGCTTGATTCGTGCACGAGCGATTGAAAACCTAAGCTATGTGATTGCACCCGCTCAAGGTGGCTACCATATATCAGGTCGCGAAACCCATGGAAACAGTATGATTGTTGACCCTTGGGGAGTTGTGCTGGATAGATTGCCACGTGGCTCTGGCGTAGTGATGGCCACCATGAACCCAAAATATCAAGAAAGTTTAAGAAAAAGTTTGCCTGCATTGAAACATCGCACGATCAAGGTTGTCGGACAACCATAGCTTATATATT
>CAZZDN010000047.1:0-2184 GCA_964652655.1 uncultured Methylotenera sp. | reverse complement strand
AATGTTGCGTTCAATGGATGCGAAACAATATTAAGCCTAATAAGCCCTTGTCAGCCGCTACCTTACTTACTAGATAAACATAAATTGATAAACCAAGATTTATAAACCTATATTAATCAACCTAGATTGATAAACTTGTAGTGACAAAGGTAGATTGCTAAGCGTGAGAATCAGGCATAGATGAATTACGCAAAGATGTAGATTAGAAAATCATACGAATCAGTTATTGCTATGTAAAGTTTAGTATTTAGCGAGTTCTTTTTGAAAAGAAACCAATGAAAACGCAACAAACACAACCAAACGCCCAGCTAATTAAAGGCTCACATTTTGATGCAGCTACAGAGGCACTGCTTACACCCGCAAATCTGGATGTAGGTAAACTACAAAATGTGCTCGCTGACATGATGTCGCATCAAATAGACTATGCCGATTTGTACTTTCAATACAGCCGTAGCGAAAGCTGGGGGCTGGAAGAAGGTCAAGTTAAATCAGGTAACTTCTCTATTGACCAAGGGGTAGGCGTACGCGCAGTGAGTGGCGAGAAAACTGCATTCGCATATTCAGACGATATCAATTTAAAAGCTTTGGTAGAAGCCGCCAAAGCAACTAAATCCATCTCTAGTTTAGGAAATGAGCAAACCGCTAGTGCGATTATTCAGCCAAAAACGCCACAATTGTATTTACCACATGACCCGATTGCCTCACTCTCTGCGGAGGCCAAAGTAAAGTTACTTGAACATTTAGAGTCCATAGCGAGAAAACTAGACCCGCGAATCACACAAGTCACGGCATCGATTGCCGGTGAGTATGAAGTTGTCATGGTGGCTCGCCATGATGGCGTGATGGCAGCTGACATTCGCCCTTTAGTGCGCTTAGGCATCAATGTGATTGCTGAAAGCAATGGTCGTCGGGAGCAAGGTTCTGCTGGCGGTGGCGGTCGATTTGATTACAGCTATTTTACCGATGAGGTCTTGCACGAATACGCGCAAAAGGCAGTACACCAAGCTTTAGTTAACTTAGAGGCTCGTCCTGCACCTGCAGGTAGCATGACGGTAGTCCTGGGTTCTGGCTGGCCGGGAATTTTATTACATGAGGCGATTGGTCACGGTTTGGAAGGTGATTTCAACCGTAAAGGTAGCTCAGCTTTCAGTAATATGATTGGGCAACAAGTGGCGGCAAAAGGCATCACTATCGTAGATGATGGTACGATTGCAGATCGCCGTGGCTCGCTGAACGTAGATGATGAAGGCAACCCAACCAGCAGCACTGTATTGATTGAAGACGGCATTTTACGTGGCTACATTCAAGATACATTGAACGCACGTTTGATGAATATGCCACTCACCGGCAATGCTCGTCGCGAAAGTTATGCTCACGTACCAATGCCACGCATGACTAACACCTACATGCTCAACGGCACATTACCACCAGAAGAAATTATCAAATCAGTGAAAAAAGGCCTGTACGCAGCAAACTTCGGTGGTGGTCAGGTAGATATCACCAGTGGCAAGTTTGTCTTTAGTGCCGCAGAAGCCTATATGATTGAAGACGGTAAAATCACCTATCCAGTCAAAGGTGCAACGCTGATTGGCAATGGCCCAGAGGTGCTAAAAAGAGTGTCGATGATAGGCAATGATATGGCGCTAGATTCAGGCGTAGGCACTTGTGGTAAAGAAGGCCAAAGCGTCCCGGTTGGCGTAGGACAACCAACCCTCAAAATCGACGGCTTAACCGTTGGTGGCACAGCTTAAATTAACTCCGCTAAATTAACGCAGAATATATAACGGTGAGTGCATAACAGCCGTTATAATCTGCCTTTTTCATCGCAACACAATCATAAGCTCATGACGCAGAACACCCTGCCAATTCCCAATAAAGGCCAAGCCCATCGTTTAACACTCGCAAACAGCGGTGAAGATGCTTTTGCCTTAGCGATACTAGCAAAACAATCAAAAGCACAAAAACCGCATCAACCATTGGTGATTATCACCGCAGGCGGTTTTGATGCGCAAAGACTATTAGAAGAAATCCCGTATTTTGCACCCGAACTCTCCGTACATTTACTGCCGGATTGGGAAACCCTGCCTTATGACCAGTTTTCACCGCACCCAGACTTAATTTCTGATCGCCTCACCACGCTCTACCATATTGCACAAAATGCATTTGATGTAGTGATTGTGCCGT
>CAZZDN010000046.1:0-12937 GCA_964652655.1 uncultured Methylotenera sp. | reverse complement strand
CAAATCAAGGATACAGTCAAAACTATGCTGTACATTCTGCTCGTTATTCACACGAAAGGGGAGGTCGCAATGGCTACAAGATTTACTAAATCCATGGCGCGTAATATATTTTTTGGCGGGTCTTTGTTCTTTTTCCTGCTATTTCTAGCGCTGACTTTTGATACAAATCAGAAATTGCCTAAGCGAGATAATAGCCAAAACCTAACAGCTTCGGTTATCCATGGCAAAAAACTATGGGAGACCAATAACTGTATTGGTTGCCATACGTTACTAGGTGAGGGCGCTTATTTTGCACCAGAGCTCGGTAATGTTTATAAGCGTCGTGGCCCTGACTTTATTAAAGCTTGGATTAAGTCTCAGCCGACAGGTGTGCCTGGCAGAAGACAAATGCCGCAGTTCAATTTTACAGAGCAGGAGTTGGATGATTTGGTGGAGTTCTTGAAATACACCTCCGAGATTAACACCAATAACTGGCCGCCTAACATCGAAGGTTAACCGTCACAATTACCAGGAGTCATTATGCAATATCAATCTCAGGCAGTGGCGAAGCCTTATTTTATCGCCGCAATAGGACTGTTTTTTGGTCAGATTATATTTGGTCTGATCATGGGCTTGCAGTATGTCATGGGGGATTTTTTATTCCCTGAAATCCCGTTTAACGTCGCACGTATGGTGCATACCAACTTGTTGATTGTATGGCTCTTATTTGGTTTCATGGGGGCAACTTATTACTTGATACCAGAAGAGTCCGAAACGGAGCTGTTTAGTCCTAAGCTAGCTATGATCACGTTTTGGGTATTTTTGGCTGCAGGTGCTGCAACGGTGCTTGGCTACCTTTTAGTGCCTTATGCATCTTTAGCTAAATTTACAGGAAATGATTTGCTTGCCACCATGGGTCGTGAGTTTTTAGAACAGCCTTTACCAACCAAAGTTGGGATAGTGGTGGTTGTACTGTCATTTATTTTCAACGTTGTAATGACCATGCTCAAAGGCCGTAAAACGGCAATTAGTTTGGTGTTGGTACTTGGTTTGGTAGGCTTGGCGGTATTCTTCCTGTTCTCATTCTATAACCCGCACAATCTAGTGAAAGATAAATATTACTGGTGGTGGGTCGTGCATTTATGGGTTGAGGGCGTTTGGGAGTTGATTCTTGGTGCTATCCTCGCTTTTGTACTGATTAAGGTAACTGGCGTTGACCGTGAAGTGGTCGAAAAATGGTTATACGTGATTATTACGATGACTTTAATCACGGGCATTATCGGTACTGGCCACCATTACTATTGGATAGGTGCACCTGCTTACTGGCAAGTTTGGGGTAGTGTGTTTTCTGCTTTAGAGCCTATCCCTTTCTTCATGCTGACCATTTTTGCTTTCAATATGGTGAATAAACGTCGTCGTGAGCATCCTAACCAAGCCGCTATTTTATGGGCATTAGGTACAGGTGTGATGGCATTTTTAGGCGCGGGTGTATGGGGCTTTATGCATACATTGGCACCGGTGAACTATTACACTCATGGCACACAACTGACTGCTGCACATGGCCATATGGCATTTTATGGTGCGTATGCGATGGTGGTATTGACGATTATTTCTTATGCAATGCCTATATTGCGTGGCCGTGCGGCTAATAGTAATAAAGCACAAGTGCTTGAAATGTGGTCGTTCTGGTTAATGACAGTAGCAATGGTGTTTATTACCTTGTTCTTGACTGCAGCAGGTGTGCTACAAACTTGGTTACAACGCATCTCTACAACGCCAATGAGCTTTATGGCTACACAGGATTCAGTCGCCATTTTTTACTGGATGCGTGAAGCATCTGGCGTGGTGTTCCTGATTGGCTTGTTAGTTTATATCGCGAGTTTCTTTGTTAAAGGTGAGACCAAAGCAAGTTAAGGTTTTAAAAACTTTTCTTGAATTGATGTAGGGCATAAAGAAGGAGGCTTGCCTCCTTCTTTTGATTCAGCGCTATGCGCTGCCAGTGAGATGAGTTAGGTGCGCTGATGAATACGAATACAACATTAGTGAATGAAACTGAAGATTTACCGGGTGACTTTGCCATCTGGATATTTATTCTCTCTGAAATGCTAGTGTTTGGTGTGATGTTTATTGTTTATGCATTTACCAGGGCGAATCAGGTTGAAGTCTTTAATGCATCGCAACTGACATTGAGCCGTGGTTTAGGTACGCTGAATACGATTATTTTGATTACCAGTAGCTACTTTGTGGTACGTGCAGTATCTGCGATTAAATCTGGCAATGCTAAGCGCTCTGGCAATTGGATGATGGGTACTATCTTGCTCGGCGGGATGTTTGTGGCTGTAAAACTATGGGAATTTAATCAGAAGTTCTCCATGGGGATTACTTTGGAAACCAATGATTTTTACATGTTTTACCTGACACTTACCTTTTTTCATCTGATGCATGTATTGATGGGGATGATTATTCTGGGCTGTATCGTCTATAAATTAAGAAAGGGTGATTACACCCCGCAAGAGCATTTTGGCGTTGAAACTGGTGCTTCGTTCTGGCACATGGTCGATTTGTTATGGATAGTTTTGTTTCCACTGATTTACATTATTAGATAAAACCATGCATAGATTATTTAATCGTTTTGCTACATTGATTTGGCTGTTATTGATAACACTGACCGTCATTACTTATTGTATTGGTGAGGAAGTTGGCTCAGGTAAAGCCGTGATGTTGAGTGTGTTGCTGATTTCTCTGATTAAAGGTCAATTGATTGCAAATTATTTTATGGGCTTGCGCCGTGTAAGCTGGCTATGGCGCGGCATTATCTTGAGCTATTTTATTGTTGTGGGCGGCATGATTGCGATTGCTTATTTAAATTAGCATTGAACAGGCAGAGAAAGTATTTGAATGGATATAAACACAAGTAACACGCCATTTTATGAACCCAGTGGGGATGAGTGTGAGCTATTTGAGCGTGCATGGAAAAATAAATTACCCCTCCTGATTAAAGGTCCTACCGGGTGCGGTAAAACCCGTTTTGTTTCACATATGGCTGCTCGGCTTAATTTACCTTTATATACCGTAGCGTGTCATGATGATTTGACTGCGGCAGATTTAGTCGGTAGACATTTGATTGGCGATGGTGAAACCATCTGGAACGATGGACCGCTGACAAGAGCTGTGCGCGAAGGTGGTATTTGCTATTTGGATGAAGTGGTCGAGGCACGTAAGGATACAACTGTTGTTTTACATCCGCTGGCAGATGATAGACGTATGCTACCAATTGATCGTACCGGTGAGCTATTGCAAGCACCACCGTCTTTTATGTTAGTAGTTTCTTATAACCCAGGCTATCAGAACTTCTTAAAAGGCATGAAGCCATCTACTCGGCAGAGATTTGTTTCTCTCACTTTTGATTTCCCCACTGCCGCGCAGGAAGAGGCCGTATTGGTAGGTGAAACTGGAATCGACAGTATTATGGCAAAGCGCCTAGTCTCTATTGCGGGTGCATTTAGATCACTACGTGATCATGACTTGGAAGAGGTGGCTAGCACGCGTTTACTGGTCTATGCGGCCACCCTCATTCAGGATGGCTACGACCCAGTACGTGCTTGCCGTGCTGCATTGGTAGAAACGCTGACCGATGATGTTGAAACTGCGATTGCTTTGAATGAAGTGGTAAGTGCCACTTTTGGACGTTAATGGAAGAGTACGTTGGAGAGCTTTGGGACCGCTTCATTACAAGTGCGGCAGATAAACGCCATGCTGCAGTTGCGGTCAATTTAGACGATATTGCGAAACCTGCCGCAATATTTTTTAGAGCCTTAGGTGGTGATGCTGGCTTAGGAATATCTGCGGCACCTGCAGTCCGTCACGGTGCGCGCCGCCTTTTTTTACAGCGCTTAGCAGGCAGTGGAGAGAAAGTAGAGTTGTCATGGCGGGATGGAGAAGTGCTCCGCTTACCCTCTCAAATAGCTCTTTTTGCTGAGCGCGCACTCAATCGAGATTTGTATTTCTGGCTTGTTGCAATGGCTTCTGTTGATATCAACCCCGACTTGCCATGGATTGTTAGAAATCAGCAAGTAACGCAAGCAGTTCTTGCAAGATTACCAGGGTTGCAAACTCGTTATGATCGCTTGGTCAGTGCGATGATTGCCTTACGCATTCCGTTAGAAAAACTGCCAGCTGATGAGGCTGCTCAGGAGCATGCGATTCGTCAAGCATTGCAATATCCCGGCACAGTAAAAGAGATTGCGCCAGCAAAACGTCCATTTCAACCCGTGCCTTTGTGGCCGCACCCTTATCCACCTATAAGTGCGGTAGGGCTTAATGCCACTGGCAGTGGATTACCAGAGCAGGGTAGTCATGCATCACAAAAGAAAAGTCGACGTAAGCACTTAGCGCAGCGCACAGATGCCAAAGAAGATAAAAATGGCTTTCTCATGATGTTTCGTGCTGAGAGCATTTTTTCATGGGCTGAGTTTGTTAAGGTAAATCGTCCGCAGGATGAAGAGGATGATGCAGAAACTGCACAACAAGCCGCTGAAGATATGGATAACCTTACAATTGCGCAGGATGGTAAGACGAGTGCTTCCAATGTTAGGTTTGACCTTGATCTACCTGCTGGTGCTGCCGACGATACTCCGCTCGGTGATGGGGTGTTGCTGCCAGAGTGGAATTGGAAGAAACAAACGCTACAGCCAGATTATTGTAGCTTGCAACAGTTAATTGCTGCAGATGCAAAAGCATGTGATTTGCCACATAACTTAAAAAATACCGCCAATCATTTGCGGCGCCAGTTTCAGGCACTAATTCCAACGCGTCATTGGCTTAAAGGCCAACAGGATGGTGACGAACTTGATATGGACGCCTGGGTACAGCTTGTTGCTGAAAGAAATAGCACCATGCCAACCTCTGAACATGGGCTTTATCGAGCACTGGTGAACCAGGAGCGAGATCTTGCATGTTTGCTATTGGCTGATTTGTCGTTATCAACTGATGCGTACATCTCCAACCATGCGCGCGTGATTGACGTCATCCGCGATAGCTTGCTCCTTTTTTCTGAGGCGCTGACTGCGACAGGAGATAGCTTTGCGTTGTATGGATTTTCATCACTGAAGCGTAGTCATGTACGTTTCCATTACATTAAGGGCTTTGATGAAAAATATACTGGTGAAGTACGTGGCCGAATTTCTGCGATAAAGCCAGGATATTACACGCGGATGGGTGCAGCTATCCGGCAGGCGAGTAGCTTATTGGTGCAACAGAAAAAACGCCAACGTTTATTATTGATTCTGACCGATGGAAAACCGAATGACTTGGATCAATATGAAGGTCGCTATGGCATTGAAGATACGCGCATGGCGCTCATCGAGGCTAGAAAGCTAGGACTACGACCATTTTGTGTCACGATTGATACTGAAGCCAGCGATTATTTACCGCATTTATTTGGCGCTGGTGGCTATGTCGTCATACGCAACCCGTCGGATCTTCCTAAAGAGCTGCCCTTGCTTTATGCACAAATGACGCGTTAAGCTCGCAAGTCATAACTACGCAGTTTTTTTACATCAATAATCATTACGTCTTTACCGTTTACTTCAATTAAGCCTTGTTGCTGCAATTTTGCCATGGTGCGCGATAAAGTTTCTGGCGTTAGATTAAGCAATGAAGCAATCGTGGTTTTACTAGCAGGGAGTGTGATATTGCTTGCATCGCTAGTGTTAGCACTCATTTGTAACAAGTACCCAATAAAGCGTTGTGAACAAGATTGTAACGACAGCATCTCAATATCTTGTACCAGTTGATGCATTCTCACTGAAAGTCCTGCCAGCATTTTACGGGCAAACATGGCATCGTTATCCAGCATCGAAAATATCAGATTCTTTGGTATAAGTAATACATGAGAATCTAAAGTCGCTTGCGCGTATACAGGAAACTGTCGCTCTAGAAATAGAATCGCTTCGCCAAAACTTTCGCCTGGCGTCACAATGCTAATGATTTTTTCACTCCCTTGTGGCGAGGTCACCCCCAGTTTTAATTGGCCATCTAACAAAATATACAAACCAACTGCGGCTTCACCACGATTAAAAACGGAAGTGCCTTTAGGAAAATCAATTAACTGCGCGTGGTCTGTAATTTTAGTGATCTGTTCAGCTGCGAGTTCTCTGAACATAAAAAAGTTAGAAAGCGTTTGTGAGATGAGGTTTTTATTCATTATTCATATCTCGATAGGTCGGGGGAGTTTGATTATGCTATGAAATGAGAATCATTTCATTATATTTTTGTTATTAATTTTCACCCGCATTGCAAGAACTAATATAAAAGTAATGATGCTAACCGCATGCAATAAGCCACCCGATATCCGTACATTGGATAGATAAATGAAGTCACCACTTAACCTGAGTAAAAGCGAGAGTTGTAATAATATGAGCGGCAAATAAAAACTGGGGTGATAAGCAATCTTTATTTTTGTAATGGCTGGGAAAATGATTGGCGCATGGCCAAATATCATGGAAAACACGAAACCAATAAAAATGGCATGTGAGAATGCATCATAGCTAGAGCCAGATAGAAGTTGCGGAAATGACAATCCAATAATCCCAGCAGAGATAAGCCAGACATAACCACAACTTAAAGCTACAGCAATGTAACGAGTTAAGCCGTTTTGTTGAATCGTATGACGGACAATGTCATTTCTAATCAGCCATAACGTCATTAAAATCAATGATGAAGAAAGTAGATGATAATCTGGTTGATTATGTAATGATGCAAAGCTTGCACCAGCTAAGAATAAAACTAGCGCAATGAAAAAAAGTACCTTGCTGCCGCGAGTTGGGCGCATAAACCTTGATAGCTCTAAGCGCTCTCCGACAATCGTAATGATCAGAAAACCCATCCACCAAGGGGTCACATGGGCTATCGTGAAGCCATACTGCCAAAAAATACAACCAATCAACCAGCATAGGGCTGCAACGAATAATGTGAACGTGAAAAGCTCGCGTTGTCTTAAAAAAATATTAAGCGAAACGATGCATAACGTGAAGCTTGCTAGTGTAGCTAATATTGCACCAACAGAGACATGCAATCCAATCATTAACGCCACTGCAGCAGTCGCAGAAATGAGTGGGGCCATATAGGCCCAGCGCTCTCCAATAGCCACTGCGCGCTCCAGAGAGATGACCGTTCCCAAAAAACCACAAATCATCAACGGGGCGTGTAGTGAGCGTTGCGCCGATTGTACATAAGGCAGGCTCAGTCCCATGTGGGCTAGCCCAATCACCATGCCAAATATCAGGCTGATAAATCCAACGATTAACATAGGAACACGATAGTGGACTGCGATATTGGTTTTCATGATTTGGATATTACCAGCACGTTAAATGCGGTGCTATTTTGAGGGTTGAGCTATTTATCCCCAACCAAGTTTTTGTTTTGTAGATTCGCATATCATGGCAGGGTCCCATGCAGGTTCCCAAACCAGATTTAAATCCAATGCAATATTAGGCTCAATTGCTTTACTTACTTTTTCATCAATCTCTTCAATCACCATTTCAGACATTGGGCAGGCGTAAGACGTCATGGTGAAAGTGATGCGTGCAATACCATTCTGCACTTCAATGCCGTACACTAACCCAAGATCGATAATGTTCTCACCGACTTCTGGGTCAATTACAGTCTTTAAGGCACTGTATACCCGTTGTTCATCAGTGTTAAGTAGATCTAAATTCAGAGGCATGATTATTTAATCAGTGTTTTAAGTGTGTCAGTCGCGCCATCAATATTTTTATTCATGGCATCTGCTTGATACTTAATGACACCATTGCTATCCAAGATTGAGATGGTGGCATCATGTTCGTAATCGCCAGAATCTATTTTTTTGTATTTAATCCCAAGCATGACAGCTAGCCTGCGTATCGAGCTAGCATTGCCCTGAGCTAACGTCCATGACGCAGAGGTAATCGCATGTAACTTAGCAAACTCTGTGAGTTTCGCTGGCGTGTCACGTTCTGGGTCGAGTGAGAATAGCGCAAAGTTAGCCTTGCCTGCTTGTGCGGCACCCAATGCTCGCTCAATACGTTTAATATTTTGCACGGTCAGTGGACACACATATTGGCACGAAGTATAGACCATAGCCACGACAGTTGGCTTTCCAGATAGCTTATCAAGCTGAAAGCTTTTACCATCTGCAGCAGTCCACTGATCCGTAAGGTTGAAGATGGAATCAGTGCTAGGTGCTGATAAATCAGTTTTTTGTTGATGATGGTGGTGAGTATGATCTTCAGCAAAGGCTGGATACGAGCATACCAATAGCGCTGTAAATAATAGATTACATATTAAATAGTTTTTCATTTTGCATCCTTTGCACAGCGAAACCCTAAACTTTGACCCGTGAAGTTGCCTTTCAAGCTCTCGCGGTATGAATAGCGCATAAACGCAGCATAATCACCCAAATTACTCGCATTTAGGCTACCGCTTCCGCAAAACAGGTTTTTATCTCCGGAATCTCTAGCGTCAGGTGGCGCCATATAACTATTAAAATCTGCCGTCCACTCCCATATTAGACCTACCAGGTCAAATACACCAAACCCATTGGCTGGCTGACTCTTTCCTGGTAGTAATGCTTTGTTGGGGACGGAATACCAGCGAATAATTCGATCTTGCAGGTTTTCTTTATCGCGATTATTGTCGTTTAGCGTGTACTCCCACTCATCGGTTGATGGCAGACGTTTGCCTTGCGCTTCACAATAAGCTTCTGCCGCAAACCATGAAACATTCACTACAGGCGCATCTAAATGCTGTGCTTCTATCAAAGATGATGCGTCTTTCCAGTGTTCCAAATAATGTGAGTCTGAGAATATCTTTTTGATATTAGAGGGATGCCACGCCGGATGGGTGCTCACAAATGTTTGAAACTGGCGATTTGTCACTGGTGTAGCGTCTATTAGAAATGCATCAATGCTTACTTTTGAAGACACATTATCAGTAAGATCTTTTTTCAGGAAGAAGGGCGTGTAACTCCCCTGAGGAATCATCACCATTTCCTCTGCTGATATTGCTAGCGCAGAGAATAAAGCGCTAGATAATATCAGCATACGGAAGCAACGCATTTTGTTACTCGACATGTTTTACCGGATCAATGCGATGCTGTTTTACTTCTGCAGGTGTCACTTCATCGCCATCATTACCCCAGCTGTTGTAAATGTAAGTCAGTACATTTGCGACTTCTTCATCGCTTAACGTCCAAGAGGGCATGACACCATTATATTCACTGCCATTCACAACTAGTTTACCTTGTAATCCACCAGTCACTGCCTTAATTGCGGCGGGTTTAGCACCTTTTAAATAATCGGCTTTGGCTAAAGGCGGGAACGCTTGAGGTACGCCAACCCCAGTGGTTTGGTGACAGGCTGCACAGTTGCTATTGTAGATACTTTCACCCATTTTGATACGGTCAGCTTTTGTTTGGGCGATAGGTGCCAGTGCTTGCGCAACACCTGTATTTCTCATACCAGTGCCTTCTGGAAGGTAAACTTCATCTGTCATCTTGCCGGAATAAATGTTTTTATCTTCATCACCTGATACTTTAAGCATCCCTAAAGCGCCTTTGTTAAAAGCGCGAGTGAGTGAGTGATCGACCATGATATATGTACCAGGTACATTGACTTTGAACTCCATGTAAGCGGCACCACCAGCAGGAATCATCGTAGTCTGTACGTTTTTGTCAGGGTTAGTCGTACTACCTTCGTGATTTACCTTGTCAAAGATTTCACCAATCACATGAAACGAGGATGTAAGGTTAGGGCCACCTACACCTACAAATAATCTGACGGTATCACCTTTTTTTGCTTTTAGTGCATTATCACCAGTTAGCGAGCCAGCTGAACCATTGAACACCACATAATCTGGTTTCTCATCAATGGCTTTAGCCATGCTGAAAGCTTGAAAACCTTGTTCGCCGTTTTTACCTTGCGTGTAAAAATCGCCTTGCATCACATAAAACTCATGATCAACCTTAGACATTCCTTCTTTAGGCTCAACCAGAATTAAACCATACATCCCGTTAGCCACATGCATTGCCACTGGCGCGGTAGCACAGTGGTATACATAAAGTCCTGGATTTAGGGCTTTGAACGAAAATACCGAGCTGTGGCCAGGCGCAGTGAGTGATGCGGCAGCGCCACCCCCTGGTCCAGTGACTGCGTGTAAGTCAATGTTATGTGGCATTTTGTTATCAGGGTGGTTATTCAGATGGAACTCAACATCGTCACCTTCGCGAATGCGGATAAATTTGCCGGGTACTTTGCCACCAAATGTCCAGAATGTATAAGTCACGCCATCAGCAAGTTTACCCTCAAGCTCTTTCACTTCAGGGTTAACAATCACCTTGGTTGCGTGTTTTCTGGTGATGCGTGGCGGTACTTCAGGGGCATCGGTCAGTATCGCTATTTCTTGGCCTTTGACTCTGTTGTCTATCTTCTTCTGGGTTTGCGCTGCATTGGTCATGCTAGTAAAACAAAAAGCCACACCTAGAACGAACAGTTGAATTTTTTTCATGGCTACCTCTCCCTGTCTTTCTTTTATTCATCTAGATATGAATGAAAAGATTAGTTAACGGAAATTGATCAATCAAAACCGTAGTCATGCCATGTTATTTAAGTTGAATAGAATATAAATTGATGAATATCAATTTTTAGAAATTATTTATATTCGTTTTTTAGACTCATAAAATTTAGCACTCTGCTTTTTTGACATAAACAATATGCTCATACTGATTTAATTATTGTGATGAGTGTCTGCATATTAATGCAAGAAATTTAATAATTACTATTACTTAAAGTAATATGTTGCATAATATATGCAACATATGTAAGCTTGTTATTAATTATGCAAATTACTAAATTTACTGATCTTGCTTTAAGAGTATTGATGTATCTTACACAAGAGGTGAGTTCATCGCCTGTCACGATTAATGAGGTGGCGCAACAGTTTGATGTGCCAAGAAATCACCTAATTAAAGTTGTCACTAGATTAAATAAATTAAATTGGGTTATCGCTACCCGCGGTAGATGCGGGGGATTAAAGCTCGGGATTGCACCTGAAAACTTACGTTTAGGTAACGTATTGCGAGAGCTGGAGAGCAAAAACTCGCTTATCAATTGTGCAGAGCCTCCATGTGTTTTAAGTGGACAGTGTAATTTAAAAGAAATTTTAGATCATGGCTTAAATAGCTTCTATGAAGAAATGAACAAATACACACTACAAAATATTGTTGACCAAAAAACTCAACAAGCTGTCATCAAGTTACACCAGCGATACTCCGCTTAATTAAACCTAAAATTTTAATAATCAAATTAAGCTAACAATCGTTACAAGCACTCAATAACAGTGCTTTTTTTAGATCATAAATGTTGCATTTTAAATGAAACTTTAATAAGGAGATGGTATGTTATCCCAAGCTGCAAAACCCTATATAGACGCAAGTGTTCCAGTCCTAAGGCAACATGGTCTAGCTATCACTACATTGTTTTACAAGAATATGTTTGAGTCTCATCCTGAACTTAAAAACTTATTCAATATGGGTAACCAAGCCAATGGCTCACAACAACAGTCGCTTGCTGCTGCCGTATTTGCCTACGCTGCCAATATTGAAAATAGTGCAGCTTTAGCACCGGTGATAGAGCGTATTGTGCATAAGCATGTGTCGGTAGGTATTAAAGCGGAGCATTATCCAATTGTCGGTAGTCACTTGATTGGTGCAATCAAGGGTGTACTTGGAGATGCCGCAACACCTGAGCTATTAGCGGCATGGGAAGAAGCTTATGGGCTATTAGCAGATGCATTGATTGATGCAGAAGAAAAATTATACCAACAGAATAACCAGCAACCTGATGAGTGGATTAAAGTAAAAGTACTAGAAAAACAGCATCTATCAGAGGATGTTGTGACTTTCACACTGCAAGGGGTTAATGGATTTACTTTGCCAAAGTTTAAACCAGGGCAATACATCAGTGTAGCTGTACATATTGAAACGCTCAATTTAAGGCAGATTAGGCAATATAGTTTGTCTGATGTGAATAAAGATAACACTTATAGGATTACTGTGAAGCGGGAAAAAGGAGATGAATACAAACCTCGGGGCAATGTATCCAACTGGTTGCATCAACACGTGCGTGTTGGTAGTGTGGTTGATATCAGCTACCCATGTGGAAACTTTACACCTGATGTCTCAGCAGAGCAGCCGATAGGCTTAATCTCTGCTGGCGTTGGCATCACCCCTATGATTTCTATCGTTAAAGCGATTTCTAAGAATAATTCAACGAGAAAAGTTTTATTTGCTCATGCTGCCAGAAGTCGAGCCAATATTGCTCATTTAGATGAGGTTCAACAAGCGAAACGTGAGTTAAATCAACTAGAGACGGTTTTCTTTTTGAATGAATCAAAAAAGCAGTTCACTGATGAGCAAGAAGGGCGTATGGACTTGTCTGCACATATCTCAGCAGACTTTAAAAATGGTATTTATTATATCTGTGGACCGCAATCCTTTATGGACGATCAGCGTGATGCATTGCTTGCGCTAGGAGTTGCCCCTGACATGATACATAGAGAAGTGTTTGGGCCAGAAAGTCTCAATCATATTATTTAGGTAGATTGCTGATATCAAGATTGGTTGAAGTAGCAGGATTCGGTGGTATTTTCAAATTGAAAACCACCGAGCCTAGCTAAAGGCTGGCTTTAATGATGCAACGAGAGGTTTTTGAATGTTATTTTTAATCCACTATGATTAACTGTATAAAAGTTAAGTCTAATCTAGTGAGTTGAACGCAAAAATGGCACTCGAATTGATTTGAATATTAACGTTACGGTGATTTTGAAGCAGGAATGTGATTGATTTGCCAATATTACTGATGTAATGTTGGCGTCCCCACGGGGATTCGAACCCCGGTCGCCTCCGTGAAAGGGAGGTGTC
>CAZZDN010000045.1:0-13375 GCA_964652655.1 uncultured Methylotenera sp. | reverse complement strand
GATGAAAGAATGATGGAATCTTACACTGGCAAGCCGTCTAGCCCATCCAAAGAAGTGCCTGCGAGTTCTGAAGCCAGGGGTAGCAACGAAATCAAGGATCGCAATAAACTAGAGCTTAACAAACCCAGCGAGACGAGCAAGCCATACCTCAGCATCTCTGGCGGCTCCGTCGCATCAGAAACATTGAGCGGCCAGACAACGCTCAATCTCAAATTTGAAACACTGATAGACCTTAATCGCGCCCCACCAGTTGCCGCGGCAGAGAGTACTGAACTGATGGATGAGGTCACCGTGATGTCAAATCGACTGACTCACTTAGAAAAACAAATCATCACATTGCAAACACAAAACGCCCAGTTAAGAAGTGAGGCTGATACCGCTAAAAATGCACTATCCCAACAAACGTCAAGCTGGATTGATTATCTGTTATTTGCCGTCGGTGGTGCCCTTCTGCTATCAGCAGCACTGTGGATAAAGAATAGCTGGGCTACACGACGTGCATTTAAACAGGCGTTAAATTGGCAAGATAATGACGATGCGGAAAGCAGTGAGTTTGAATCCACCTTTTCAAGAAAGATAACACCCACAGCACAAGAGAACCAACCAGCATCAAGCGTTAGCTTCGCAGAAACTTTCCTCGATGACCAATCCTTCGAAGATGAAAAAATAGAAGAACCCAAATCAAGCATGCTCTCCACTCCAGAGCATGCGAGCGATGAGCACGACAGCATTATTGATAATGCTGATGTTTTTATAGAGCATGAGCGCCCGTTACTCGCGATTCAGTTGTTGCAAAATCATTTAAATGACTTTCCTACTGAGTCACCTAAAATTTGGATTAAACTACTCGCGCTATTAGGCACTGAAGGCACAGAAGCCGAATATAATGCGGCAGCAAACGAGGCTAAAAAGCACTTTAACATCAATTTCCCGAGTTATATTGATGCGAAAAATGAAGATACGTCTTCATTGGAAGACTTTGCTGATATTGTTGCGCGCTTAGAAGGGGTATGGGGCTCACCATTTGCAGTTAAGTTTTTAAATGACTTAATTTACGATCAACATGCTCAACCAGCAAAAGGCTTCACTCCTAACAACTTTGAGGAGCTGTTTTTCCTCAAAAAAATCGCGGCACTGTTAAACACTGGTGTTTCAACCAACCAACGCACTTTATATCGTAGTGCGCCGCCTACTAATCGCGATAACAATACTAAAAACACCGCATCCAACTCACCTTTGGACAATTTAGCATTTAATGAGGCGACGTTTGGTGACGACCTCGATTTTGGACAATCGGCTTTCACGGCAACGACTACTCAAGCTGAGAGTCCTGTCATGAGCGATGATGATTTCACTGTTGCGTCATTTCCTGATGGTCCAGAACTGAAAGGTTCAGACAAACCATCTAAAGAAGATGTGTACGCACAGTTTGAAAACTCTCCTTTCCAAAAAGTCCCATCTTATGATGTGGATATGCTAGTAGACTTTGATGACCATATCGAAACAACTCCCGATGCGATAGAAACGCCCTTGTTTCATGAGACCGAGGCTGAAGAAATAACCAATGTACCGAGTTTAGAAAAAGGCGAGCCAACTCAAGATGCAGATGAGACGTTGCACTTTCCGTTAAATGTCTATCCTGAAGAGAATTTGACAGAGCAAGGCATAGTCGAGGAAAGTTTGATAAAAGAGGAAGATCAACCTTCGTCACAAGAGGATAAGAAACCAACAAGCACTAAAAGCAAAGACTCTAACTTGATCGAGTGGGACTTGCCTAAGCTAGACTAATCCATAGGCTACCCAAGAGTGGCATCGGCATCGGTATTGGGCAACCACCTTCTTGTTCACCAACAATGCTAACCACCTCAATCTTCTGTTACTTTTCCATCGAAATGTTCATCTTTTAGGATAGGTAGCACCTGAAGACAGTGCAATGAAATCGGCTTATCAAATATGACGGACAACAACCCTATTAGATTAATAATAGCCAACCGTATATCACATCACACAATACCAAGCCCTTAAACTTAATCTGCTTGCGTTGTTTTATGGAAACATCAGATTAAGTTAGTTTGAGTCAACTAAACATCAGCTAGATAATGTGCTAACAGGCCAGCAAACACAAAGAAGCCAAACCAGTTGTTACCCAGAAACGCTTGAAAACAACTAGCTCTTATACGCTCTCTGATTAAGTAAAAGTGATAAATCGCGACCACAGCGGCACATAACAAGCCTGCATAATAAAACAACGACAGCTTTAACTGATAACCAACAAAGCTAAGTAACAGCAAAGTCAATCCATAACAAAGCATGATCGCAATCACATCATATCGCCCGAAGGTGATTGCAGAGGATTTAATACCAATCTTCAGATCATCATCTCGGTCCACCATTGCGTATTCGGTATCGTAGGCAATCGCCCAAAACACATTCGCTAACAAAAGTTGCCAGGCAACCGCAGGGACATGTTGGTTGATAGCAGCAAAGGCCATTGGAATACCAAAACCAAAAGCTACACCTAAATAAGCTTGTGGCATCACAAAAAAGCGCTTAGTGAGCGGGTAAGTGAGCGCCAAAAATAGCGCTAATACAGAGAGCTTTATCGTCAATGTGTTCAATAAACATACCAGCCCAAATGCAGCTAGGCTTAGCCCGAGCGCCAAGTAATATGCCTCCCGCTTGGTGACTTCGTTATTGGGTAAAGGTCGGTTTTTAGTACGCTCGACTAAGCCGTCATATCGGCTGTCAGCTATGTCATTCATCACACAACCGGCACTGCGCATCAGCACCGTACCAGTCACAAAAATCAGCACAATTATCCAGTCTGGCTGACCTGCACCAGCTATTAACAGCGCCCATAAGGTAGGCCATAGCAACAGCAAAATGCCTATGGGCTTATCTAGTCGCATCAGACGTTCGTAGCTATCAATCTTTTTAATTAACGCTTGTACTTTTAGATTTTGTACATTCATGGACTAACGATACTCGGCAAAAAAACTTCAGTGACTATAATACTAGCGCAGTTTAGGCTGAATACTGAACGGCGCGCCCACAGGAAGCTTGGCTGATTGGTTAAATATTTGCGCGCTTGCTGATACAGCACATGATTGGCAGATAGTTTTTTATAACTTAAAACAGTACGCTTCACTTTAGGATTAGCAAACAAGGTTGCCCCTAATGGCTTGTTACCAAGCTTACCCAAGCCATGCCATACACCGCGCAAGCCCCTAGTAGGCAATACACTGTGCGCAAACACCACGGGCTCAGTGCCACCACACAGCAATACATTACGTACTAATGCCACGCGATCTAAAGATAAATTTAGCAATGCGGCTTCATCACGATTAGGCTTACACAACGCCACACTGAGTGGCGCCACATAAAAATCTGGATAGGCTAGCTGCAACTTGGCTGTTAAGGATTGCGCGTGTGTCAACCAAGGGTGGTAACGACGACTACAAAATGGTTTAACTAACCATCGATAACGCGCCTGAGGAGTGCTTTTACGTATCTTCACAGCTGAATTATCGCATGTTGTGAACAAAATCCAGAGTCATGTCTCTACACCTTCACCAATTCACCCGCGGTACTCATCCAGCGATCTAAATGCTGCTCGACTTCTGCAGGGTAGTTTTGTAATAACTGGTCTGCCAAGGCTTTTGCCGCCTCTAGCAACTCCACATCGCGCTCCAAATCAGCAATTTTCAGCATCGGCACACCGCTTTGGCGCACGCCCAGCAACTCACCTGGACCACGTATTTGCAAATCCGCTTGGGCAATCGCAAAACCATCATTGCTTTCATAAATGACTTTTAATCTAGCACGTGCGGTATCTGACAACTTATTTTGATACAGCAAAATACATGTACTTTTAGCTGCCCCCCTGCCCACACGTCCGCGTAGCTGGTGAAGTTGGGATAGGCCCATACGCTCTGCGTGCTCAATCACCATCAAACTGGCGTTAGGCACATCGACGCCCACCTCAATCACTGTGGTCGCCACCAAAAGTTGCGTATGTCCAGCACTAAACTCAGCCATGACAGCCTGCTTCTCTGCTGGCTTCATGCGACCATGCACCAGACCGACCTTTAACTCCGGGAAGGCCGCCTGCATAAGCGCATAGGTATCATTGGCGGTTGCTAATTGCAGTGCTTCCGATTCTTCAATCAGTGGGCATACCCAGTAAGCCTGATTACCCTGCAAACATGCCTCACGCACGCGCTGCAAAATCTCCGCACGTCGCACATCCGATACGATTTTGGTCACGATAGGCGAGCGCCCTGGCGGCAATTCATCAATCACCGAAACATCCAGATCCGCGTAATAACTCATGGAAAGCGTACGCGGAATTGGGGTGGCAGACATCATTAATTGGTGAGGCTCGGGCTGACCTTTTTGGCGTAGCGCTAAACGTTGTTGCACACCAAAACGGTGCTGCTCATCAATAATAGCCAAGCCCAGTCGGTTAAATCGCACAGTTTCTTGAAACAAAGCATGCGTACCCACCACGACTTTTGCCTCACCATTAGCGATAGCCTTTAACGCTGCATCACGATCTTTTTTGCTTTGGCTACCAGTGAGCCAAGCTATTGTAATATTTAAAGGCTCTAGCCAGCTCAGCATTTTGCGGTAATGCTGCTCCGCCAAAATTTCTGTAGGTGCCATCAAGGCAACCTGCCAGCCATTTTCTACGCATTGCAATGCGGCCATACACGCAACGATAGTTTTTCCGCTACCGACATCCCCTTGCAACAGGCGCTGCATAGGGTGAGCTTGGCTTAAATCGCGCTCGATTTCTAGGGCGACTTTTTGCTGTGCGCTGGTTAAGGCAAATGGCAACCCCTTCAGCAAAGCAGAAATCAACTGCTTAGAACGCTTCAATTGGGGAGCACTGACGCTACGGCGCCGGGCATAATGTTTCCGCATAGAGAGCTGTTGTGCCATTAGCTCATCAAACGCCAAACGCCGCCAATGTGGCGTGTTTTTATTTTCTAAGGCACGGAGGCTGACATCAGGACGGGGATGATGCAATGCGGCTAAACTTGCAGCGAAACTAGGCAAATTTAAATCAGCATATAAATGTGTTGGCAGAGTTTCATGCATCTCGCCCTGCTGCTGTAATGCAACCCCGATTGCTTTGCGCAAACTAGCCTGACTAAGGCCAGCCACAGTAGAATAAACTGGGGTCAAGGTTTCTGCCACTACCGTTTTTTCACCGACCGCTTTACAGGTAGGGTGCACCATTTCATAACCAAAAAAGCCGTGACGTACTTCACCATATACACGCAACTTATTGCCCACTTTAAGTGCACTAATCTGGCTGGGATAAAAATGTAAAAATCGCAGTGTCAGTTGACCAGTATTGTCTTCCAACCTCGCAATCAATGCCTTACGTGGTTTGTAGCTGACTTCGGCGTGGACAATTTCACCTTCGACCTGTGCGGACTCGCCTATACGCAAATCACGTACTGCAGTGACGTGGGTTTCATCAATATAACGCAGTGGTAAATGCAGTAATAAGCCCTGCAGGTTAACAATGCCCAACTTTGCCAGATTGGCAATCATGGGTTTAGTAAAGGCTTTAATTTGAGTGAGTTGCGTCACATTAAATAGGCTGACCTAAGGCAAGGATTCAATGAATCACCTAAAAATTTGTCAATTAACAAGACAAAAAACGGAATTAAAAAGCTTGCCCTAAGCCAGCAGATGGCTTACTTAGATCACCATCACTCCATCGGCTTCAACCAGCGCGTTGCGTGGTAATGAAGCAACGCCTACCGCAGCGCGTGCTGGGTATGGTTGGCTAAAATACTCCGCCATAATGGTGTTCACCAAAGTGAAATGAGATAAATCTGTCAGGAAGATATTCAGCTTAACCACATCGGTCAAGCTACCGCCCGCCGCGTTAGCAACAGCTTTAAGGTTAGAAAAAACGCGGTGTACTTGCGCTTCAATTCCATCCACCATTTGCATAGTCACTGGGTCCAACCCGATTTGACCTGATAGATAAACGGTATTGCCTACCTTCACTGCTTGTGAATAAGTACCAATCGCGGCTGGTGCGCCCTCTGTTTGAATGATTTGTTTTGTATTAGTTGTCATTGAGTTAAACCAAGGTTTGTTAAAGAAATCTAATTTAGGAGCACTTTTACAAATGCCCTATCAATATAATTTTACTGTGAATATAGTTTTACGTTAGTGTTCTTACCATTGCCTGCGGCGTTGCCTTTGGTGCGATTAATACGCACCACATCTGGAATCTTACGCAAACCGCGCATTAACTCCGCCAAATGCACTCGGTTCTTCACCTGCACGGTAAAGTACAAATTAGCATAAGCGCTACCATCCGCCTCTTCCACACTAACGTTATCAATATTAGAGCCAGCTTCTGCAATACCAGAAGCAATTTGCGCCAGCATACCGGGCTGATTAGCCACGGTTAAATTTAAGTTGGTTTTGAATAAGCGCGAGCTTTCCGGCTCCCACTCTACATCCAGCCATTTGTCTGGGTCTAATTTAAATTTACGCACACTCGAGCAATCATGCGTATGAATCACCAAGCCCTTATCTTTATTAATAAAGCCCAAAATAGGGTCACCGGGAATCGGCCTGCAACAAGGTGCAAATTGCACTGCCATACCCTCAGTACCACGAATAGTAATGGTATCCAGCGATGCCGCAGGCAGTTTGGTATGCTTCTCTGCATGGTCATCAGTCATCGCTACCAGTTGGTGCGCCACCATGACATTCTGACGCTTGCCTAAGCCAATGTCGGAAAGAATTTCAACTTTCTTCTTCACGCCATAGTCACGAATCAGTTTTTGCCAGTGCTCTTCTGAAATTTGGCTAGGATCCACATGCAAGGCCCGCAGTGCTTGGTTCAGCATACGCTCACCTAGATGCGCAGACTCAGTAGATTGCTGCGATTTCAAAAAGTGTCGGATATGTGCACGAGCACGCCCCGTCACCACATAATTGAGCCAAGCCGGATTAGGTTTGGCTAAAGATCCAGTAATAATCTCTACGTGATCGCCGTTATGAAGCTCGGTGCGCAACGGTGCTAACTCATGGTTAATCCGCACCGCCACACAGCTGTTACCAATATCCGAATGCACGGCATAAGCAAAATCTACCGCGGTCGCACGCTTAGGCAACGCCATAATTGAACCTTTAGGCGTAAACACATATACCTCATCTGGGAACAGATCAATTTTTAGATGCTCAAGAAAGTCGAGCGAGTCTACGCTCTCACTTTGAATATCTAATAAACGCTGCAACCACTGGTGGGTTTGTTGCTGTAAGGCGGTCAACTGCGCGTCACTAGCCTTATACAGCCAATGTGCAGCAACACCTGCATCTGCAATATTATGCATATCAGCGCTACGAATCTGTACCTCAATAGGTGTACCAAACGGGCCAAATAAAGTGGTGTGCAAAGACTGGTAACCATTGGCCTTGGGAATAGCAATATAGTCTTTAAATTTACTAGGAATCGGCTTATACAGACCGTGTAACGCACCTAATGCCAAATAGCAGTTAGGCAAATCTTTCACTACAATCCTGAAGCCATAAATATCATACACTTGCGAGAAGGGCGTGGCCTTACTCGTCATCTTTTTATATACGCTGTAAAGATGCTTCTCGCGGCCGGATACTTCCGCCTCAATACCAAAGTCAGCCAACTGCTTTTTAATCGACTCTAATATTTTGCTAATCACTTCTTTACGGTTGCCACGCGCGGCCATAATCGCTTTAGAAATCGCGTTATAGCGCATGGGGTAAAGGTATTTAAAACTGAGGTCCTCTAACGCTTGATACACATCGTTTAAGCCCAAGCGGTTAGCAATAGGCGCGTAAATATCCAACGTTTCTTTGGCAATGACACGTTGCTTTTCTGGGCGCATTGCTTCCAGTGTTTGCATGTTATGCAAGCGGTCGGCTAGCTTCACCAAAATCACACGGACATCTTGCGACATAGCCAGCAGCATTTTACGGAAGTTCTCCGCCTGCGCTTGGCTCGCGCTCTGAAATTCGATTTTATCCAACTTGGTCACGCCGTCTACTAGCTCAGCGACTTGGGGACCAAACTTTTGCTTGATATCAAGCGTAGTGATATCGGTATCTTCCACCACATCATGCAACAAAGCTGCGAGAATAGTGGGCACATCCATGTGTAAATCGGCCAGAATACAGGCCACAGAAACCGGGTGCGTGATATAAGGCTCACCGGTTTTACGCACAACACCATCGTGTGCAGCATAGGCATAGCGATAGCCATCCCATACTAATTCTATATCTTGAGGTTTTAAATAAGAGTTTAAGCGTATGCTTAAGGCCGAACCCTCGCTATCCGCAGGCAGCAAGGGGGCCGATGTTAACTTTGATAATTCCGCTTTAAGATTGTTTGCGGTTTTTGGCATGCTGGTGTCACTTGTACGAAAAAATTAATCAATGACAATGCACAGCAGATTACGCGTGACCGCGCGCTAAAATTTCCACACCCACTTTACCTGCTGCAATTTCACGCAAAGCCACAACCGTTGATTTGTCGCGCGTGTTTTGCACATTCACTTGCGGCTCTGCACCGTTGTGTAACTGACGTGCACGATAAGCAGCCACTAAAGTTAATTGAAAGCGGTTTGGGATTTTTTCTAAACAGTCATCTACCGTGATACGTGCCATGATGATATTTCCTAATGATAAACAAAATTAATAACTTAAAGATCTGCAAACGCCTAAATAACCAAATCCAATCTATACCAATAAACTGGATAAATTAAGCCTGAACAAACGAGGCAAATTAAGTAAGCGCTTGAATTAAGCTGTCATAACGCTGCAATTGAGCAGCGCCTACTAGACGCTGAGCGCGGATAATAGCGCGAATGTCTTGCAACGCTATGTCAAAATAGTGATTGATTGTAACATAATCAAACTCACTCACATGGCGCATTTCTGCGCGCGCTGCCGCAACACGCTTCGAAATAGTTTCTTGACTATCCTGCCCGCGACTGTTCAAGCGTTGCTCTAGTGTCTCGATAGAAGGTGGCAACACAAAGATACTGATTGCGTTAGGAAATAAACGTCGCACCTGTTCGGCACCTTGCCAGTCGATTTCCAAAATCACATCATGACCCGCTTGCAATGGCGCATCCACCGCAGACTGCGAAGTACCATAGCGCGCACCATGCACTTCTGCGCTCTCTAAAAACTTTGCTTCGCCAAGCATTTGCAAAAACATAGCATCATCTACAAAGTGGTAATCAACACCATCTTGCTCACCAGGACGCGGCTTGCGCGTTGTGTGTGAGATGGATAATTTCAAATGCGAGTCTTCCGCAAGCAAGGCCTTAATCAAGCTGGTTTTACCTGCGCCTGACGCTGCGGTGATGATGAAAAGATTACCTGGAACCATTGAATAACAACTCTCTATCGCAATATATTTGGGATTATTAAATCCAGTGAGTAAAACAATCTAACGGATTACATCAAAACACAAAGTTAATAGGCTAAATTAAACCAATCTAGGTAATGCTCTAAAAGACTCAAGACAAGCCATCCGTCACATGCTTATGTCACACAAACATTAGCGAGCATACTATGAAGAAGCACTAACACTTATTACCGTAAAAACTGCTCAACCAATTAATCTCTTTTGGTCGTCACTTTTATTAAATTTCTGATAGTAATAATCATATCATTTTGCGCTAATCCTAGCCAAAAAACTAGCGCAGTTGTGCATGATTATTGCAACCCTCAAAAGTTTGATTGCAGAGAAGAGATTAATCGCACCCAGCCCAAACACTACTCAATATTTTGAATTTGCTCACGCATTTGCTCGATCAGTACCTTCAGCTCCATCGACACTTGCGTTGTTTGTACAGAGACTGATTTTGAGCCCAATGTATTTGCCTCACGGTTCAGTTCTTGCATCAAGAAATCTAAGCGCTTACCCGCTGGCGCATCGCTACTTAAAATACGCTTTACTTCAGACACGTGTGTCGTTAAACGACCCAACTCTTCATCCACATCAATCCGTTGCGCGAACAGCACCAACTCTTGTGCAATGCGGTCTTGGTCGATAGTTTTTAAGGTTTCGTGCAATTTATGCTCAAGTTTTTGCTGATACTCTTTATTCAGCGCTGGCAATAATGGCTTCACCTTGGCCACCAACGCTTCAACCTGCTGGATGCGGTCTAAAATAATAGCTTTTAGTTTTTCACCTTCGCGCTGACGCGATGCATTTAAATCTTGCAAGCCACGCTCTACTAATTGCTTAACGTCTTCAATCAAAGACGCTTGGCTTAAGGCATCCTGCATAACTACGCCAGGCCAGCGCAGAATATCCGCCACACTAAGCTGACGGCTCTCTGGAAACAGGGTGAGTGTTTGTGCCTGCAATGCAGATAGCTGCTGCATTAACTGCTCATTCAGCTGCGGCGTTTGGTTGGATGGCGCGCGTTGCATCAGATTAATCTTACATTCAATCTTGCCACGGCTAAGGCGCGCAGCAATCAGCTCACGTATCGCAGGCTCTGCGCTACGGATGCTTTCATCAAGCTTGAAATGTACATCTAAATAGCGGCTATTCACTGCGCGCAACTCTAATACCAGCGTGGCATTTTCTATCGGCTGCTCTAATGCCGCAAAACCCGTCATGCTAAAAATCATCTTCAGATTTTCCAATGAATTAAATAAATTGGCATCATGTTATCAAATACTAGGGATTAAGCACTAAAAATAGCGATCGTCATTTAAGTTAACTGTTTGCGTTAAATCTTTAGAAAATCTAAAGATTGCATCAAAAAACTTTAACTTCGGTCGATTACGCGCTATATTGCCGTAGTAAGCATAGACAAAACTAGCCCAACATAAAAAATTTAAGTTCACATGTCTTTCACATGCGAACTGAATGATAAATGCCATCATAGAAATCAATTTAAAAGAGAAATCAATTTAAAGTGGCCTCAAACAAGAACTTAACATCTGCGAACTTAGCACTACCCGCTGGCTACAAGTTACACGATTATGAAATCACCAAAGTGCTTAGCTCTGGTGGTTTTAGTTTTGTCTATTTAGCGCGCGATGAGGAAAAAAACGTCGTCGCCATTAAAGAATATTTACCGACCTCCATTGCTACTCGCGCTGACAGTGCCACCGTACAGCCAAACACTGAAGATGTCGCTTTGTTTCGACACGGCCTAAAATGCTTTTTTGATGAAGGTTTAGCACTCGCAAAAATCGAGCATAAAAATATCATCCGCGTGGTCAACTTCTTCCGCGCGAATGAAACAGTGTATATGGTGATGCAGTACGAGCGAGGTAAATCGTTGCAAGATTACATTTTGAGCCAATCCGAACCCGTATCGGAAATGTTTATCCGCCGTGTGTTTAGCGAGCTATCTAACGGCTTACGCGAGGTACACACGCAAAAACTACTACATTTAGATATTAAACCAGCGAATATATACATTCGCTTAGACGGCTCTCCAGTATTGCTGGATTTTGGCTCATCCCGCCAAGCACTCACCGAAAACCAAGCCAAGGTTTCACCAAGTTACACGCCTGGCTTCGCACCGCCAGAGCAATATTACGACAGAAAACTGCTGGGCCCTTGGAGCGACATTTATAGCATTGGTGCAACAATGTACTCATGCTTAACACGCTCTTCACCATTGGCGGCAAATCAACGGATTAAAAACGACTTACTGATACCTGCAGTTAAAGTCGGCAAAGATCGTTACTCACAAGACCTACTGCAAACCATCGACAGGTGCCTGAGCTTAGATTATCTTAAACGCCCACAAAGCGTTTTCTCATTGCAAAAATCATTACTGGAAAACATGCCAAAATCTGATAAAAAAACTGGTTTAGTGCATAGAGTGATGAGTGTTCTAAACAAATCTATCTCGCTTAACAGCAATAAAACCCAATGAAATTTACCATTTTCCAAAATAGTCGCCAAGGTCCTCGCCCCTACAACCAAGACCGCCTTGCATACTCGTATAGCAAAGACGCACTACTACTCGTCGTAGCAGATGGTATGGGCGGATATCGCCACGGCGAGGTTGCCGCACAGCTAGCGGTAAAAACCATGACGGATGCGTTTCAGCGTTTAGCTGTGCCTGCGCTTTCTAGTCCCGCCAAGTTTTTGACCGACCATATTCAGCAAGTGCACGACATGATAGACCAGCTCACACAAGAGCAAGAAATGCTGGAAGCGCCACGCACTACAATTGTGGCGGCGATTGTGCAACGCGGCATGTTGTATTGTGCGCACGTGGGTGACTCAAGACTTTACCATTTCCGCGATGGCCACTTGCTTTATCGCACCGAAGACCACTCTGTGGTGCAGTCGCTATACAACCGGGGCATGATAGATAAACACGACATGTCTACACACCCATATCGCCATAAAGTCTACAGTTGCCTAGGAGGCGACGTACCGCCTAAGATTACCCTTTCTGATAGGCAAGAGTTGCTAGAAGGCGACACTGTACTGCTTTGTACTGATGGTGTATGGGGTGCGATTAGCGACGACCAAATCAAACATATGCTCAATGGCCCCTCCATTTCCGACAACGTCACAATGCTTTTGGATGAAGCGGAAGCGGTCAGCCAGGAACGTGGCGACAATATGAGCGCAATTGGTCTGCAATGGGGCGACAAACTGCACAGCAAACTGGCAGTTTCCACTATCACCATGCCATTAGGCACTACGACCACGATTATCAGCCCAACTACGCGCCCAGACCATCGCGCAAATCTAGATCTCTCCGATGATGACATCGAGAGAACGATTGCGGAAATTCAACAGGCGCTACGCAAAACCAAGCGCGTTTAAACATTGATATTTTAAACAATACGCTCAATATATATAAATTAAGAAACTTCAGGATTTAATACATGCAACAAAATATTAGACCAAGCCAACGCGCTTACAACCAACTGAGACCAGTTGAAATTATTCGCCATTACACCAAGCATGCCGAAGGCTCAGTACTGGTGAAATTTGGTGATACGCACGTGCTATGCACAGCGAGTGTCGATGAAAAAGTACCAGGGTTTTTAAAAGGCAAAGGCCAAGGCTGGGTCACTGCAGAATATGGCATGCTACCACGCTCTACCGGCAGCCGCATGGACCGCGAAGCCGCTCGCGGCAAGCAATCTGGCCGTACCCAAGAGATTCAACGCCTGATTGGACGCTCACTCCGCGCCATTATCGATTTAGAAAAACTGGGCGAACGCAGTATTCAAATCGACTGTGACGTGATTCAAGCAGACGGTGGAACTCGCACAGCCAGCATCACTGGGGCTTACGTCGCCTTGCACGATGCAATTTCATTTTTGTTGAAAAACGGTAAAATCAGCGAATCAC
>CAZZDN010000044.1:5632-13884 GCA_964652655.1 uncultured Methylotenera sp. | reverse complement strand
CCTACCAAGATATATAAGGCTTAATCAGAAATGATTAAGCCTTTTTTCTTTTACGCGGTCGATATTGATTAGCATCATTATTTGCGCCATGATTCTATCCACTTTGGATGTTATCTTTTTGTTTGCCTATCCATCATATTTTGAAGCCTAAAAATACCAAATCTGTGTTGCATCCACGTAATCGACATCGTGAACGCTATGACTTTGATGCGCTGATGCATGCTAGCCCAGCGCTGGTACCTTATGTGCAACTGAATGCATACGGCGATGCTTCGATTGATTTTTCAAATGCGCCAAGTGTCAAGGCACTTAATCAAGCCTTGCTTAAACAGTTTTATGCGGTGGCGTTTTGGGATATTCCTCAGCACTACTTATGTCCGCCAATTCCCGGACGAGCTGATTATTTGCACTACCTTGCTGACCTATTAGCTAAGTCTCGTGCTGGCGTGATTCCACGTGGACCTGCTGTGCGTGTTTTGGATATTGGCGTGGGTGCAAATATGATTTATCCGTTAATTGGTACACGTGAGTATGGTTGGCAGTTTGTAGGCGCGGATGTTGATGCGAAAGCCTTACGTAATGCGCAAAAGATTGTGGATGCGAATGCGCTACATGATCTAATCGAGTTACGCTTGCAGCCAACCCCGACTTCTATTTTTAATGGGATGATTAAGCAGGGTGAGCTATATGCGTTAACCATGTGTAACCCACCATTTCATGGCTCATTAGCCGAAGCCCAGGCCGGGACGCGGCGTAAGTGGCGCGGCCTAGGTAAGCTAGAGGTCAAGAGGAGTAGTGCGCGTCAGGCAGTACCGTTGAATTTTGGCGGACAGGGCGCTGAGTTGTATTGTGCGGGAGGTGAGGAGGCATTTGTGACCGCGATGGTGCAGCAGAGTAAGCAGTATGCTACGCAGTGTGCATGGTTTACCACGCTTATCTCCAAAGCAGCCAATCTACCGAGTGTTTATCGTGCGCTCAGAAATGTGCAAGCGCGCGAGGTCAAGACTATTGATATGGCGCAAGGGCAGAAGCAGAGCCGGATTGTAGCTTGGACATTTTTGGATGCCCGCCAACAGCTTAGTTTCATGAATAATCAAACTAGATGAATAAAAGCATGATGCTCACTCATTCAATCTGATATAAAGCAGTGAATGTTTAATCTAAACTTGATTAACTAAAATTTGTTAGGTTGAAAGTCAGTTCAGCAAAAGCAGCGGAACAAATGAAGTTTGATCAGCTTTCAGCTTCCATCAGGAGATAGTCAAGCCATCATGTGATTAACAAATTAATGCATTCCTATTTGTAATAATTTACTTTGGCGCGTTGGTTCTAGTTTATAGATATTAACTGCCCGCATTAAACTATCCGACTGATTAAGCAATGATTCTGCTGCCGCTGCGGCTTGTTCTACCAACGCGGCATTTTGCTGAGTCACTTCATCTATTTGCGTCACAGCTTGATTGACTTGATCAATCCCTGTGCTTTGTTCTAGGGTTGCTTGCGAAATCTCATTCACAATATCGGTGACTTTTTTAACTGAGTTCACAATATCTCCCATGGTCTGCCCAGCTTTTTCTACTAGTTTTGTTCCATCTGAGACTTGATTGACCGAGTCCGTAATTAAGGTTTTAATTTCTTTGGCTGCAGTGGCTGAGCGTTGTGCTAAATTGCGTACTTCCGCAGCGACAACAGCGAAGCCTCGCCCCTGTTCTCCTGCGCGAGCTGCTTCGACCGCGGCATTTAATGCCAAAATATTGGTTTGGAAAGCAATGTCGTCAATGACACTGATAATGTCATGTATTTTAGCGGCGCTAGTGCTGATGGCGTTCATGGTGGTTACGACCTCCGCCACAACCTGACCACCTTTTTGCGCAACATGAGAGGCCGAATTGGCAAGGTCGTTAGCAAGTTTTGAGTTTTCTGCACTCGTTTTAACAGTGGATGCCAGTTGCTCCATGCTGGCGGCTGTTTCCTCTAGGGAGGACGCCTGCTCTTCGGTACGTTGCGATAAATCCGAGTTGCCTGCCGAAATTTCACCAGCTGCGGTGTTAATGGTTTCACCGGCCTCTTTTACTTGGTGCACAATCTTGACCATGCCCTCAATTAAAGCGTTAATCCCCTCACTCAAGCTCAGTATGTTACCTGTCTTGCCTACTAAGCTAATTTGTTCAGAAAGGTCGTCTTGTTTTGTATTTTCTACAACATGATTAATTTCTTGCACCGCTTGGGATAGGCTCTCGCTAGCTTTTGCCGCTTCCGTTACATCCGTGGCAAATTTAACTACTTTGATTACGTTTCCGTTCATATCACGGATAGGGTTATAGCTTGCATGAAGCCAGACCTCTTTACCGCCTTTGCCGATACGCTTATATTCGTTACTATCAAATTCGCCACGTCTAAGTTTTGCCCAAAACGCCTGATATTCTTCACTTGCGGCGGTGACTGGATCTACAAAAATGCTATGCGGTTGACCAATTGCCTCAGCTTCGCTGTAGCCCATGATATCGAGAAAATTTTGGTTAACCGAAATAACTTTTGCATCTAAAGAAAACTCAATCACCGCTTGGTTATTATGGATTGCGTCCATTTGCCCTTGCAAATCGACTAGCGTGCTCTTTTCAGCAGTAATATCTAAAGCGAACTTCACTACCTTAATGATCTTGCCATTGACATCTTTAATTGGGTTGTAAGAAGCTTGAATCCATACTTCTTTTTTGTTTTTACCATAACGTTTATAGATGTTATGTTCGTACTCACCACGATTAAGTTTTGCCCAAAACTCGACGTAAGCCGGGCTTTTGGCATATGCTTCCTCAACAAACAGGCTGTGATGCTGCCCCACTGCTTCTTGTTCTGTATAGCCGAGAGTATCTAGAAAGGATTGATTCACCTCAATGACATGACCATCAGGTGAAAAAGCAATGACACCCAATGAGCGACCTATTGCATCCAGTTGACCTTCAATTAATGCATCTTTATCTTTTTGGGCACTAATGTCACTTGCATATTTGACGATTTTAAAAGGTTTGCCGTTGAGGTCAAAAATCGGGTTATAAGAGGCTTGAAGCCAAATTTGGTTGCCCTTTTTACCAATGCGCTTAAATTGGCCATTATTGGGTAAGCCTTCTCGAAGATCCTTCCAAAACGTTTGATATTCTGGGCTTTGCTTGTATGAGTCCTCTACAAATATACTGTGATGTTTGCCTATTATTTCAGAGGGGAAATAGCCAGTGAGTTTAGCAAAGTTTTCATTAACGCTAATTATGTGGCCATCTAAGGTGAACTCAATGACTCCTAGCGTCTTATTAATAGCTGCCATTTGCCCTGCTGCATCAGCATTTTTCATGACTTGATCAGTGATTTCAGTGGCAAACTTAATGATTTTATAAGGGTTGCCCGCATCATCTAGAATAGGGTTGTAACTAGCCTGTAACCATATTTCACGGCCGCCTTTGGCGATACGTTTGTAAAAACCTGCGTCAAACTCACCGCGCCTAAGTTTGTCCCAAAAGGCTTTGTATTCCTGACTGTTCTTGGTGGTATCTGCGACGAGTGTACTATGATGCTTGCCAATGATTTCTTCGGCAGTATATCCAATCATATTGGAGAAATTTTGATTGATATGAGTCACCGTGCCATCTAGGTTGAACTCAATCATGCCTTGAGATTTACCGATTGCTGCTACCTGTCCTCGTAAAGCCTGTAGCTCTTCAACAGAGACTTTTTGGGTGCGCTTATTGTCGCGTCCAAACTTACTAAGCCCAAATAAGTGAAGCAACATAATCGTATCTCCAAAGGTGTTTCATTCAAAATACCCAAAATACCAAGTAGCTTTACAACATTTTGATGACATATACAGAGATTAAACCATAAAATTTGTTGGTAGATGATTGTTTTAATATAAATAATTGATTTTTAAACTTTTAATCACACACGACACAATATAGACAATATAATCATATTTACATCGCCCATAAAATGACTCTATCCATTGGTCTTTGTTGACGCGATGTTGCTTTCTTAAACACTGGGAAGAAAATTGATAAGTCCTAAAGTTACATCAGATGAGTTAGTCCGTCTTCAAACGTTGTTTGATTATAAGATTTTGGATTCGCATCCAGAGGAAGTCTTTGATAATTTAACAAAGCTTGCTTCGGAAATATGTGGCACCCCCATTTCACTGATTACTTTTTTGGATGAATCAAGGCAGTGGTTTAAGAGTAAGTATGGCTTAGCTGTCAGTGAAACTAGTCGCGAAATCTCATTTTGTGGCCACGCAATACATCATGATGCAATATTTGAGGTGACCGATGCGCTGGAAGATGAGCGCTTTCGAGATAATCCGCTTGTTACCCAAGATCCCAATATTCGCTTTTATGCGGGTGTCCCCTTAACGACAAGTAACGGCAGTAAATTAGGCACACTATGCGTGATTGACAAAGTGCCTAGGCAGCTTAGTTCAAGTCAACGTAAATCTCTTTCAAGAGTCGCTAGGATGGTCATCTCCGAGCTGGAGCACAGAAAAGCACATCTGGAAACCGCAGCAATATCAAAGAAATTAGCCAATGCAACCATTTTTTATGATGCGGTAATGAATAGTGCGGATGAGTCTATCATTACGACGAATTCTGCGGGGGTGATTAATAGTTTTAATCAAGGCGCAGAAAAAATGCTTGGCTATCGTGCCGATGAATTGGTGGGCAAATGCACCCCAGAGATTTTGCATGATCGCGCAGAAGTCATTGCCTATGCTCAAGCGTTGAGTCAGGAATATGACGAAACGGTCACACCAGGGTTCGATGTCTTTGTGCACAAAGCTAAAAGTGGGTGTTCTGATAGCCACCAATGGACTTATATCCGTAAGGATGGACGTAGGATAACGGTTAATCTTTCAGTGACAGGACTGATTGACGATAACGGAGAGTTGTTAGGCTATTTAGGCGTTGCGCGCGATATTACCGCAGAGATTGAAGCCCAAAATAGATTAAGAAGGTTGACATCTATTTTAGAGCTCACCGGTGAAATGGCGAATGTCGGTGGGTGGCAATTAGATTTACAAGACAATGCCATTGAGTGGACTGGGCAAGTGTTCAAGATTCACGAGTTGGACACGACCGAGCCACCACCTTTAGCACAAGCGCTAGCGTTTTACCCACCAGAAGCAAAATCATTGATTACTGTTGCCGTTGAAAATTCAGTACAACATGCTTCTTCGTGGGATATCGAAGTGCCTTTTATCACAGCTAAAGGTAAATCAAGATGGGTGAGATCTCAGGGGACGCCTGTTGTTGTGGACGGTAAAGTGGTTAAATTGATTGGCGCGTTTCAAGACATTACGACCCGTAAAAAATCTGAGTTAGATTTGGCGTGGCTTAATCGAGCGCTGCTGATGTTAAGTAAAACGAACCATGCCATTACCCAAATTGATGATGAGAAAAGGCTCATGATTCAAATATGCCGCATTGCAGTAGAGTTGGGTGGCTATTGTATGGCGTGGGTTGGCTATGCGCAGCATGATGCGCATAAAACTATTAGTCCAGAGGCTTTTTTCGGTCATGCAGGCAAAAAATATCTTGAAACGGTCAATTTAACTTGGGCGGATGATAGCGCTGTTGCCCAGTTACATGCGGGTGAAGTGATTAGAACGGGCAAGACTTGCATGATTGAAGACTTGTTGTCAGATGATGCATACCATTTTAAAGCATTAGCAAAAGAATACGGTTACCGAGGCTTAGTGGTTTTACCCTTAAAAGTACGACAAGAGACGATTGGCATATTGGCACTATATTCAAGTGAAGTGAGAGCGTTTTCAGCTGGCGAGTTAGAGTTGTTGCAGGAGCTTACTGATAATCTAGGTGCTGGTATTAGTAATATTCGTGCAGAGAAGCAACGCCAGCGGTTGAGTGATGCCATGCTAAAAGTTGCGACCAGCGTTAGCGGTGGCACTGGTTCTAATTTCTTTAAAGAGCTTGTTTTTAGTATAACTGAAACGCTTGATGCAGACGCGGCATATGTTGCGCAGTTTCAGTTTACGAAGCCATTATCAGCAACCATGCTAGCGGTTTCCGTGGGACAAGAACTTAAAGAGAACTTTTCATACGAGATTTCGGATGCCCTTGCTAAAGCTTTTTTTGAGGATTTAGACTTGGTGGTTGTTAAGCGTGATGCGGATGAGCGCTTTCCTCAGTTGAGCATGATGAGATTTTATCCATTTAAAGCATTTGCCGGTTTGCGTTTGTATGACTCAAAAGGTAAACCCATCGGTCTTTTATTTGTATTCTTTAAAGAAACCATACCAGATGCATCCGAGGCGCTAATTGGATCCATTCTTAAAATTTTTTCTGCACGCACGGCGAGTGAGTTAGAGCGGCTTAATGATGACTTAATCATCCAAGAGCAAGCCTCACTGCTAGATAAAACTAACGATGCAATTGTGATTTATGACATGGATCTCCGTGTTAAATATTGGAATAAGGGGGCGCAGTTACTCTACGGCTGGTCTTCAGAAGAGGTGATGAATCAGCCAGTGTATAAACGTTTACGGCAAAATCAAAAAGGCCTCAAGCACGCCTTGGCTGTCTTGTTGCAAGATGGAGAATGGAAAGGCGAGGTCGTTAAAAAACATAAAAATGGTAGTGAGCTGATTGTGGAAAGTCATTGGACCCTAATGCGTGATGTTAGCGGTAAGCCAAAATCGATATTCTCCATTAACTCAGACATTACGCTACGCGTGAGTGCTGAAAACGAGGTACGTAAGCTTGCATTCTATGATGTGCTAACGGGGCTTCCAAATCGACGTCTTTTGGTTGACCGTATTGAGCATGCGCTTTCTTCTACCCGCAGGAAGTTACAGTATGGGGCGATTGTATTTATAGACTTAGATAACTTTAAGCAACTGAACGACACTTACGGGCATGATAAAGGCGATATTCTCCTTCAGGAAGTCGCGAAGCGATTAAAAACTTGCGTGCGCGACATTGATACAGTCGCTCGACTTGGTGGCGATGAGTTCGTGATTTTAATTGAAGATCTATCCCCAGATTTGAGTCAGGCGAAGGTTCATGTCAAAGTGGTAGCAGGCAAAATATTGCAAGCCTTGAACACGCCGTTTGATTTTGATGGCTATTCACACACGAGCACACCTAGTATGGGGGTGGCTATGTTTAATAGACATTCTAACAGCGTTGAGGAGTTGCTGAAGCAGGCGGATATTGCGATGTATCAATCTAAGAATGCAGGTCGAAATCGGATGACATTTTACTCAGATTAAGTTCTTTGGTTTAAAGTCTCTCGGTTTTAAGTCTTTAAATTTTTAGGTCTTTAGGTTTTATGTCTCAGCATTTAAATGTTTTGGGTACTTTGCTGGTTTAGTGAATAAAATATTGTACTAGTAATGACTGTCGCTAGTGTGAGATACAAACACGATTCCGACCAGTATGCTTAGCCTCGTAAAGCGCTTTATCAGCGCTGCTTATCAGCATATCAATATTGTCTTCTTTGGATGCTAAAGTAGAGATTCCAATCGAAATAGTCATCTTTAACATTAGTCCGCTTGTTGGTAATGCGATTTCAGATCCTTCGATGGCAACTCTTAAACGCTCCGCAGCTTCATAAGCTTTATCTTGATTGGTTTCGGGCAGTAGTACGGCAAACTCTTCTCCTCCTAAACGGGCGCAAATATCAAAGTCACGTAAAGTGTTTTTTATAACATCCGCGACCTTCTTGAGTGCGATATCTCCCACTTGATGGCCATAGTTGTCATTGACTGATTTAAAGAAATCAATATCTAGCATTAATAGCGAAAGTGAACTGTTGTAGCGATGAGCACGATGGAGTTCAGTTAACGCCTGGCTCATGAACCAATCTCTACTACCCAAGCCAGTTAAGAAGTCATGATTAATTTTATGTGTGAGCTCGTATTCAAGCGCTTTTTGTTTAGAAATATCATTCAGTAACCAAAGTGATAAGTGCTTATCGTAGCTGATAGCCGCACCACTGATGTCAATCCAGATATTAGTGCCGTCGGCTTTTCTCATTTCAAATTGTGTGCGGTAGGGGTGCCCCACTTTTAGCGGATATGCCTCGCGACCTACTTTCTCAAACACTTTTGTATCTGCAAATAACATATTGGTTGATGAGCCTAATAACTCCGACTCAGTGTAGCCAAGAATTTTGCGAGTGCCTTTGTTGCACCAGATAATTTTTCTATCCTTAAGCATCATGCTACCGATCATTTCGTTATCAAGAATGAT
>CAZZDN010000044.1:0-5532 GCA_964652655.1 uncultured Methylotenera sp. | reverse complement strand
TAATTTTTCTATCCTTAAGCATCATGCTACCGATCATTTCGTTATCAAGAATGATGCTCATTTGCTCGATATGTCTATGTAATCTGGTGGTGAAAAATCCAATCAGCCCTGATGTGATCGAGAAAAAAGTCAGTGATAAGATTGTTGTGGCATTGAGCTCAAATGCGTTATGGGGTGCCATAAAGAAATAAGCGCCAGTTAGCCCTGCACTCAAAGCGACGAGTACCCCCAAATATGCGCCACAGAAATAAAAGCTCAATATAATGGCAGGGTAGAACGTGATATAAGTGCCACCACCTATTTGAGGTAAAAAATTAAAGCGGAAAAACAGTGCTAATGAAAACAGAAAAAGCGCTAGCGCAAATCGGTAACGTAGTTGTAGTTTATTGTGAGCGTAGTTTAATTTGAGCATCTGAGTTTAAAACTTACAGGTGATTGCCTGTATGTGTATTGAATTTTACTCCATTAAACTTTTATTTTAAAAAATGTACAAACAAAAGTGCCACGAACGATAGATGCAGTTCTTCAGTGAATCAAAACAATGGTTGAATCAATGCACTTGTTAAAAGGATAGCGATGGCTGAAAAGACGCAAATGAAAGTAGTAGGACTCACTCGATATTTAAGCATAGATAATCCAGAGTCATTGCAAGATTATGACTTGCCAATCCCTCAAGTCAGCGGTAGAGATTTGCTCGTACGAGTGCAAGCTGTTGCAGTGAACCCGATTGACACCAAAATTCGCAAGCCAAAGGATAAAGTTGAACCACAGCCCAAAATACTTGGATGGGATGCTGCGGGTGAGGTGGTGGAAACCGGGCCTGATTGCACGCTATTTAAACCCGGTGACCAAGTGTTCTATGCCGGAGACATTACACGTGCTGGTTCTAATGCTGAATATCAATTGGTGGATGAACGCATTGTCGGACATAAGCCGCGAAGCTTAACGTATGAACAAGCGGCAGCATTACCATTAACTTCAGTCACTGCTTGGGAGGCTTTATTTGAGCGATTGGCAATTCCATTATTGCCAGCAGCTAGTCTTAATAAAAGTTTACTCATCATAGGCGGAGCTGGTGGCGTGGGTTCTGTTGCGATCCAGCTTGCCAAACAATTAACAGGGTTGACGATTGTGGCGACAGCATCACGCGCTGAAACGCGCCAATGGGTAAGTCAGCTAGGCGCACATCATGTGATTAATCACCAGGAAGACCTTGTTCAGCAAATGGCAGATATTGGCATCGCTCAACCAGATTATATTTTTTGCTGTCACGATACCGATGCCTATTTTAATACGATGGCAACATTGATTAAACCACAGGGTGGCATTTGCGCGATTGTAGATACATTAAAACCAGTAGAGCTCAACCTACTTAAGCCCAAAAGTGCGACTTTTGTGTGGGAGATGATGTACACGCGTTCGATGTACCAAACAGAAGATATGGTTGAGCAACATCATATTCTAGAGCGTGTATCGCATTTAGTCGATAGTGAGCAAATAAAAACCACAATGAATACAATGCTTTCTCCGATTAATGCAGACAATCTGCGTAAAGCACATGCTCAGATAGAGGCCGGTGCCGTGATTGGTAAAATTGTATTAAGTGGCTGGTAATGATTACAATGATTACGGTGTTTTTTAACTTGTAAAACTAGAGTGTTATTGCTTGGCTGATATGCTTATACATTCTTCTCTTAGCTTCATTGCAAGGCATTTATATCGGCCAGGTTAAGCATATCGATGCGATGAGGAGATTGTTGCTGATTAAAATTTCATGCATTCTGCTTTTTATCGTGTGACCAAGGACTTAGTTACGCTGTCCCCACGCATTCAACAAGGTTATCCACAGAAATTGTGGAATCAACCCATCAGCCTTTGAGTTTGCTTAATTTAAATAACAGGGCTTGATAACAGCACTTGTTAATTTGATTAAATCGTCAGATAATCACAAAGAACGAACGTTTGTTCTGATGGGTTGTGAATTTGGAATAGGATGCTAAAGATGACGGATTTTAATCAAACACAAGCTTCTGATTTAGAGAAGTTAGGTCAACTGCGCGATTACTTCGCTAGCTACCGCTCTTTGCCTAGTTATAGCTATATGCAGCAGCTATTAAACATACGCTCTAAAGACACGATTGCTAAGCTGATTGCGCGTTTAAAACTAATGGGTTTTCTCGAGGTTGCGCCAGATAAAAAACTCAGTCCAGGCAGACGTTTCTTTGAGCGCGCACTCTCTAATAGTACCGTACAAGCAGGTGCTTTTAGTGCCACCCACAATGAAGGTGGAGACTACATCACGATTGATGAACATTTAGTGAAAAAACCTTCGATTACTGAGCTGATTCCAGTCAGAGGTGATTCGATGAAAGATTTGGGCATCATGGATGGAGATACTGTCGTTGTAGAAAAAAGACCTACTGCCAATATTGGAGATATTGTCGTTGCCATTATTGATGATAAATTTACAATTAAGACACTCGGCAAAGAAAATAATCAATTTGTCCTGATTCCAGCCAATAAGGCGTATGAAACTATTCGCCCTAAAGAACAATTTTATATTTATGGTGTAGTTGCAGGGCAGTTCCGTACTTATTAGAAAAATGAATTTAGCTAAGAACTTGAATTTAGTTGATAATAAGTGGTGACGTCATATTTAGTAGAGATTCAATGCAATGAACCTATTTTATTCTGCCAAGCAATTTACCCATGATTTTTGGCTATTTAAACTGCGAAAATCTCTAGCTACGCAACTATGCCTAATCCTGATGCTTCCGATGTATGCGTATGCAGATACGATCAGTGGACGCGTCGTGAGTGTTGCGAGTGGCGATACGATTACGATATTAGACGCAAACAAAACGAAATACAAAGTCCGCTTATCTGGCATTGATGCACCTGAAAAAGCGCAGCCCTATGGCGACTTATCTAAAAAGTCATTATCCGACTTAGTGTATAGCAAAGATGTTGATATCGAGTGGCTAAAGTTAGAGAAACAGCATCAGCGCGTTGTTGGCAAAGTGCTTCTCAATGGGGTTGATATCAATTTAGCGCAAGTTAAACTCGGAATGGCTTGGTTCTTTCTTCACTACCAAAATGAACAATCAGAACAAGACCGCTTAAACTATGCTAACGCACAAGTCGCAGCGGAAAACAAACAAATCGGGCTTTGGCAAGATAACAACCCTACACCCCCTTGGGAATTTAGAAAGCAGGGCAGAATTAATTAGTATTTTATGAGTCTATCTTATGCATCTGATTCAAAAAATTTAAGACATGTATACATTTACAATCTGATTTTTATTAGTGCTTAGCATTCATTCAATATTTCAATAGGAGTAAATCATGACAAAAATCATGGCAGTTTTTTTGGCAAGTATTGGTCTAACATTCGTTACAGCTAGCTATGCTGAGCATAATGATTATCACAAACAAGAATTGAAAATTACTAATCCAGATACGCATAACGCAACATTGCAAGCTTGTATGAAAACAGCACTAGAAAGACACCCTGGCGCGATTACTGAAGTAGAAGTTGAATCTGAAGATGGCAAAGTCATCATTGATGTTGATATACAAGGACGTGACGGTAAAACTTGGGAAGTCGAGTGCGATGCGAATAATGGTGCCGTACTTGAAGATAAAGAAGAGTCAGATGACAAAGAAGAGGCTAAATAAAAATAAGCTAATCATTTTCTTTAATGATTTTACCTAGCCATTCTTCATGAACCTTGATAGAGCCAGCGATTAGGTTAAGCGTAATATAAACACATCAACAACAAATTGTTGAATTAATTAAACCAAGGAGAATATTATGTGGACAACACCAGCAGCGACTGAAATGCGTTTTGGCTTTGAAGTAACAATGTACGTAATGAACAAATAATCATTGTTCTTGTAATTAGGTATGAAAAAAACCCAGCTTCAACTGGGTTTTTTTACGCCTGTTCACTCAACAATTGTTTAGCTTCAGGGCGCTGTCAGTTCAATAATCTTGACCTTAGGCTTGTTTAACTCTTTCAACAGTAGCTTGTAGGTATCAAGGTCAAACACAAGATCTGATTTGGTGTTTGTGATGCTGTCTAATTCGGACACATCCTCTACCGACCCCAAATAGACCCAATGCTCAAATACATGCAGTGCCGATTTGTCATTAAATCCATGCGTTTCATGTATCCCTATCTTACCCTTATATGGCCATGTTTTAATTTGATGCACAGCCATGGCTTGCCGCAACCTCAGATAATGTAATTCGCTTGCTTCTTTACCAACGCATACGCCTTTGCAGCGCTTAAGTTGATGCGCAAAGCATGGTCCTTTACCTGATTCAAGCCCCAGCACTTTTTGGCATAACTGATGTTGCTCAGCAATTTTTCTTAATACTTCTACCGCCTGTCGCTTTGATCTGAATGTGCCAAACAGTTGTCCCATGCTTGCTGGGTCTATCTCATCTACCTGCACTAAGTTCATCAGAGGCGTTTGCGAATTATTTTCAGCCACGCGCCATGCACATAGTTGGCGTTCACGCCGCAGTTGGCGGTTATAAATAGGCTGACGCTCTTTAACAAGTTTAGACTCAAGGAGTAATGCGCTAAATTCACCTGCAGTCTCAATCCATTCAATATGTTTGATCTCCTGGCTAATTCGCATTTCTTTAGTAGAGGCATGATCACTGCTGAAGTGTGATAACACACGCTCTCTGATATTGATACTCTTCCCGATATAGAGTGGCAAGCCAGTATCTCCAAAAAATAGATACACGCCGGGCGTCTCCGGCAATTGATCTATTAAATGTACATCGATATGCGATGGCAGACTTTTAACACCTTTCAGCAACTCTTCGGCCGCACGTCGCACCGCTAAACTGCCAAGCTCCTCACTTGCTGACTGCAAAAAGCCAACCATCATTTCTACATCGCCCATGGCGCGATGTCTGGATTCACAGACTAAATGATGTCTTGCGATGATGGCATCTAACCCATGGCTACGATGTTGCGGATAAAGCTTGCGTGATAGCTTAACGGTGCAGAGTACTTTTTGTCTGAGGTCGATACCAATACGCTTAAACTCGTTTTTAAGAAAGCCATGGTCGAATCGAACATTATGCGCACACAAGACACTGTCTTTTAAAAAATCCAATAACTCACCAGCAATTTGCTTAAAGGTAGGTGCATTCCCAACCATCTCGTTATTGATTCCTGTGAGCTGTTGAATAAAGCTAGAGATTGGCACTTCTGGATTCACCAGCGTCTGCCAACGCGATACCTCTTGATCACCCTCATACTTAATAAGCGCAATTTCAGTAATGCGATCCTTCAAAGGCGTCGCACCAGTGGTTTCAAGGTCTAATAGCACATAGCTGGGTAACATCAAGGCATCATTCTAAAAGTAAAATCAATAAAGTCGAAAATGGCATGGCACTGCTAAATCATCCTTATAAGGCGGATGAACACTAGCCGAGCAGGCGATTAATAACTCCGTATACGCTTGAGTGTATTATCAAATAAAAGTTGCGATAAGCAAGCAGTAAAA
>CAZZDN010000043.1:0-13972 GCA_964652655.1 uncultured Methylotenera sp. | reverse complement strand
AGTTGGTCTACGCAAAGCACGTCGTCGTAAACAATTCTCTAAACGCTAATACGTTTACGCTATTTGGCGGTTGGATTGGAAAAAGGTCGCTTTGGCGGCCTTTTTTATTGGATGAAAAAGATAGAGCGCTTATAATCGGAACACTTAGTAGTATCAATATACTTGCAATCAAAATACTGGGACAATGAATATAAACAACATGACATCGAAAAAGATAAAAGTTGGGATTGTTGGGGGCACTGGATATACTGGTGTTGAGTTGTTACGCCTATTGGCGCTACATCCGAATGTGGAATTGACAGCCATCACCTCACGTGGTGATGCTGGGTTGCTTGTTGCTGATATGTTCCCTAATTTGCGTGGTTATGTCGACTTGGCTTTTTCTGACCCAGCCACAGCAAATTTAACTGCCTGTGATGTCGTATTTTTTGCGACACCGCATGGCGTGGCTATGAGTCAGGCGCAGGCGTTATTAGACGCCAACGTAAAAGTCATTGATCTTGCTGCGGACTTCCGTCTACAAGATACTGCTGTGTTTGAAAAATGGTACAAAATGCCACATAGTTGTCCTGATGTGTTGCGTGATGCGGTCTATGGTATTCCTGAACTGAATCGCGACAGCATTAAATCGGCTAAGGTCATTGGCAATCCCGGTTGTTATCCAACTACGGTGTTGTTGGGTTTAGCTCCTTTGTTAGAAAAGGGTTACATTGATTTTTCTGCACCGATTATTGCGGATGCTAAGTCTGGCGTATCTGGCGCGGGTAGAAAAGCCGAAGTGGCTACTTTATTTGCAGAGTCTAGCGACAGTATGAAGGCCTACGGTGTTGCTGGGCATCGTCATCATCCAGAGATTCATGCGCAGCTTACGCAGTTAGCGAATGCAGAGGTACAGTTTATTTTTGTGCCGCATTTAATACCAATGATACGTGGCATGCTCTCAACTATTTACGTTAAACTAACCGATGACGCTCAGGCTGTAGATTTGCAGTCTTTTTATGAGCAACGTTATCAGCATGAGCGTTTTGTGGATGTCATGCCTGAAGGTGCATTACCAGAAACACGTTCGGTACGTGGCTCTAATCAGTTACGCATTGCTTTGCATAAACAGGCGGCAACGGGTTATTTAACTTTGGTTGTGGTGCAAGATAATTTGGTAAAGGGTGCGGCTGGGCAAGCTGTGCAAAATATGAATATCATGTTTGGGCTTGATGAGCGCAGCGGATTAGAAGTTTTACCTCTGTTGCCTTAACTGAATGAAACCAGTTCGCCGTAGAATTCGTCGTCATTTTGGATTAACTGCTAAACAAGTAGCAGTGAGATCAAAACGTCCTTGGTATTTCCAGATTGGTACGACGTTCGTGTTGATAGCGATAGGTTATTTGTTCGCCTATTGGCAATTTGCTACAGGTAGTGAAAATTTACGTCAGGTCATGCTTGATAACCAAGCGTTGAATACCAAGGTAATCCAACTGGAGCGACAGCTGCAAATTGAGCAGTCAGCCCAGACAGTGCTGACTAAAGAGCTACGCGAGGTTCAGGATGAAAACATTCATATAAAAGAGGATCTAGCCTTTTATAAGAATATGATGAGTGGTAGAAAGTGATGTTCACGTTGTTGCTCATGCATCATGCGCGACTTTGTCGCTAGTAAGCACATCTACAAAGCTAAATAGTTTAGAGGATTTGAAATGTTTTTTAAAAAAAATAACCGTGTTCAAAATACGATAGACACTTTGATTGGCGTAGATACTCGTGTTGAGGGTAATATTCACTTTTCTGGAGGATTGCGCATAGATGGCACAGTTATCGGCGCAGTTGCTGAACCAAATGATCAACCCAGCACACTAATATTGAGTGAGTTTGGACGTATTGAGGGCGCAATCACTGCTTCCAAAGTGGTAATAAACGGGACTGTGATTGGCCCTGTAAAAGCTGCACAATTTATAGAGCTGCAAACAAAAGCACGTGTGAATGGTGATGTTTATTACAACACGCTAGAAATGCATACCGGTGCAGTGATTGAGGGTAAGCTAGTTTATCTAGACGATAAAGCAGAGTAAAGTAGTGCTTTACAGAATTTGCTATTGAAATTCATTGCGTTAGGGCGCATATTAATAAGCGATATTTAATTGAAATTTTAGGAGTACATCATGAGTACAGTTGCAGAAGTTCAAGAGTTAGACATTCCTTCACCTTTAGTTTTTACCGATAATGCGGCTAAAAAAGTGAAAGAATTAATTGAAGAAGAGGGTTCGCCAGACCTTAAGTTACGTGTTTTCGTTAGCGGTGGCGGTTGCTCAGGCTTTCAATATGGTTTCACTTTTGAAGAGGAAGTGAATGACGATGATACTCAAGTGCAAAAAGACAGTGTGACATTGTTAATTGACCCAATGAGTCTGCAATATTTGGTGGGTGCAGAGATTGACTATCAAGATAGTTTACAGGGTTCACAGTTTGTAATTCGCAACCCAAATGCACAAACTACTTGTGGTTGTGGTTCATCATTTTCTGCCTAAAATTGCATTAAACTTACATTAACGCGCTTGTGTCAATTGGATGCTTGTGAGGACAAGTGTGCGATTGACTAAGCGTGTTTGTTTATCTAAATTAGTAATCAGCGTTGCCTGCATTCAAAATTCTCTGAGTTAATTTGTTGATTGAACCGATAGGGGACTAAGACCGCGTGCAGGAACAACATAAGCGGGACTAGAAATTCATCATGTTTGAGCATCATTGTTGATGCCTTGACTGTCAAAACTGCTAATTTTAGCGCTTTAATCATGAGAACTTAATCGCGAATGATGTCTTTGATTGATCTTTGTAATGCTTGAAATGGCATCTTTCTCTTTACTTTTACCTATTGCAGTTCTTATTGCGTTTTCTGGCATGGTGCTGCCTTTAGCGGTAGAGCGTTTTGGTCGGAAAGTGACAGCGATTGCCACGGGATTAGTCATGGCAATCTGCCTGGCATTGCTTGCCCCACTTTTTCCGAGTGCGATTAGTGGGCAATCAGTGATTGCTCACGTTGAATGGCTACCAAGTGTTGGTCTTGATCTTTCATTCCGCTTTGATGGTTTAGGTCTGTTATTCTCGATATTAATTCTTGGTATCGGTATGCTGGTCGTCCTGTACGCGCATTATTATTTGCCAAGCCATGACAAGTTAGGGCGGTTTTACGCGTTATTGTTGTTATTTATGGCAGCAATGCTTGGTATCGTCCTCTCAGAAAATCTATTACTGATGGTGGTGTTTTGGGAAGTCACAAGCCTTTCATCCTTCTTATTAATTGCTTATTACTCGGGAGTACACGAATCGAGAGTTGCTGCTCGTATAGCTTTGTTTACGACGGGTGCTGGTGGTTTAGCACTGCTCGCTGGCGTGCTATTGCTAGGTAAAGTGGCGGGTAGTTATGAGCTCTCGCAAGTGATGGCGATGTCTGCACAAGTTAAGTCAGACTCGCTATATCCAACGATATTAGCCTTAGTATTGCTCGGGGCTTTTACGAAATCTGCACAGTTTCCATTTCATTTTTGGTTGCCTAATGCAATGGTGGCACCTACCCCAGTTTCTGCCTATTTACATTCTGCAACCATGGTAAAAGCAGGGGTGTTTTTACTGGCTCGGTTTTATCCTGTGCTTTCTGGTACAGATGTTTGGTTATTCAGTGTGAGTGTTATCGGCGGTATTACGCTTGTATATGGTGCCTATTTAGCGATGTGCCAAAATGACTTTAAAGGCTTACTCGCATATTCTACGATTAGTCACCTAGGATTAATTACTTTGCTTTTTGGTTTAAGTACGCCAATGTCAGTGGTGGCAGGCGTCTTTCATATAATCAACCATGCGATATTTAAAGCATCACTTTTTATGGCAGCCGGGATTATTGATCATGAATGTGGAACTCGTGATATGCGGCGCATTAACGGTTTGTTTAAGTGGATGCCGATTACGGCAACTTTAGCGATGCTTGCCGCAGGCGCGATGGCAGGTGTGCCTCTGTTGAACGGTTTCTTGAGTAAGGAAATGTTTTTTGCTGAAGCCGTTTTGTTTGATGGTTTTGATGGATCCCATTTGATTATGCCCATTTTTGCCACGATTGCGGGCATGCTTGCCGTTGCATACTCTGCACGCTTTATTCATGATGTGTTCTTTAATGGTGAGCCTGTTGATTTGCCACGTCAGCCACATGAGCCTGCACGCTGGATGCGTGTGCCGGTAGAGTTTTTAGTAGTGTTATGTCTATTGGTAGGTATTTTCCCGGCATGGTCAGTTGGCTGGCTACTCGGTGCATCGGCAGGTGCGAGCTTGCAAGCGCCACTGCCAGCTTATGACCTAAAGGTATGGCATGGACTTAACTTCGCCTTTCTAATGAGCCTAATCGCGTTAGCTGGAGGCCTTTTTTTATACAGCATGCGTCGTACTTTGATGCGTTGGAATGATCTGTTGCCAACAATTAGTAGTCTTAGACTGTTCGAACTGGTGCAGCAAAGTTTGGTGAACAATGCAGCGCGTATTGTGGCCGTTATCGACAATCGATCATTGCAGCGTTACCTTGCTGTTTTCTTTGTATTTGTGATGGTTTACGGCAGTTGGGCTTATGGGAGTGGTGGCAGTGCGTTGAATGCAGTTTCATTAATCCCATTAGATATCGCTAGTGGCATAGCGCTTAGTGCATTGGGCTTGGGTGCAGTGGGTGTAGTTTTGATGCATCACCGTCGCTTGTTGAGTCTTATTTTGGTTGGTATTGTGGGTCTGGTTGTTGCATTAATCTTTGTTCGGTTTTCAGCCCCAGATTTGGCATTGACGCAACTTTCCGTGGAGGTGGTGACAACGGTGCTGATGTTGTTGGCATTGCATTACTTGCCTCAATCTACGCCCAAAGAATCATCTAAACTATGTCTAACTAGAGATGTGTTGTTAGCTCTGGGTGTTGGCTTGGGGATGGCAATTGTCAGTTTTGAACTGCTGACGAGTTCTTTCAGTACTATTTCTGATTTTTATCTCCAACAATCCGTCCCGGGTGGTGGTGGAGCTAATGTGGTGAACGTGATCTTAGTTGATTTCCGTGGGTTTGATACATTGGGTGAAATCTCTGTGCTGGCAATGGCAGCGCTAGGAGCGCATGCTTTGCTCGATCAGTTACGTTTAGTGCCACCTGTACGTGATAGTGCCAGCCGTTTGTGGGCTGAGGATACGCATCCTTTGTTTCTAAAAATGCTGATGCGGCCATTGTTGCCATTGGCGTTGGCTGTTGCGGTCTATATTTTCTTGCGGGGGCATCATTTGCCTGGTGGTGGCTTTGTGGCCGGCCTAGTCACAGGCGTTGCATTAATTCTGCAATCTTTGGCTGGTGGATTTTCATTTGCAGAAGACCGTTTACCTAAATCTTACTCCCCAATATTAGGCATGGGGTTGGCATTTGCGGCAGGCATAGGCTTAGTGAGTTGGTTTTTTACAAGGCCATTCCTCACCAGTGCACATGGCCATATTGCAATCCCTTTTTTAGGGGAGATTGAATTGGCCTCAGTCATTATTTTTGATTTAGGCGTTTATTTCGTTGTAGTAGCAACGGTGTTGCTCATTCTGACTGAATTGGGCAGGCTAAATACCAGAAGGAGAAGCGTCTGATGGAAGGGATGGTGGCAATCGCAATAGGGTTGTTGTTTGGATGTGGTGTTTATCTCATCCTGCGCGCGCGCACATTTCCAGTGATTCTGGGATTAACTCTTATCTCTTATGCGGTAAACTTGTTTCTATTTGCCAGTGGTAGATTAGTTGTGAATGCGGCGCCAATTATTCGCGCAGGTGTTACGCATTACACCGACCCAATTCCTCAAGCTTTAGTCCTTACTGCAATTGTTATTGGTTTTGGTATGACCGCTTATATTGTGACACTAGCGTTGCGTGGCTTCTCAGAGTCAGGTGATGATCATGTTGATATGTTAGAAAAAACAGAGCGTGTGTCAACTAAACCGTTACACAAGTCATGACCATGACCCACAGTCCGATTTTTCCTATTTTAATACCATTGATTGCTAGCATTGTGCTTTTAATCATGGGGGCTTGTAAGCTTCAGTGGCAACGTATGGTAGCGACAGTTGCGGCCGCTCTGTTATTGGCTGCGTCAGTTAACTTGTTATTGTTAGCCGATCAGCCAGCTCCGCTTGTATATGCTTTGGGCGAGTGGGCTGCACCCTATGGAATTGTGTTGGTGGCGGATAGGTTGGCGGCATTGGTAGTATTAACGACGGCAGTTATTTCAACTGCTGCCTTGCTTTATGGATGTGCTGGGTTTGACAGTAAAGGGCGACATTTTCATGCGATATTTCAATTGCAGTTGGTCGGTATCAATGGTGCTTTTTTAACAGGCGATGTTTTTAATCTGTTTGTGTTCTTTGAAATCATGTTGCTAGCCTCGTATATTCTGTTAGCACATGGAGGTGGTCTAGATAAAAGTCGCGCAGGTTTTGCCTATGTCACCCTTAATCTGGCAGGATCTGCAGTTTTTCTAGTGGCACTAGGGCTGATTTATGGGACGCTAGGAACACTCAATCTGGCTGACATTGCAATGCAGCTTAAAATTGTGCCTGCATCAGAGGCTTCCTTGGTAAGACTTTCTGGTGCATTGTTAATGACGGTTTTTTTACTCAAGGCGGCAGTCTTGCCGCTCTCTTTTTGGTTGCCACATGCATATAGTGCTGCATCTACGCCCGTGGCTGCTTTGTTTGCAATCATGACTAAAGTGGGGATCGTAGCCATCTTGCATGTAGAACGTATTGCTTTTGATGGTGCTACTATAACGCATGATTTACTGGACAATTGGCTGATTGCAGTAGCCTTACTAACAATCGTATTTGCAACTTTCGGTGTGCTCAGTGCGCAGCGTTTGCGTCTCGTCGTCGCTTGGCTCATTATGGCTTCGGCTGGGCTACTGTTAATAGTTCCAGCCATCAATGACGTCAAAATCACGGCTGCAGGGCTATATTATCTAGTGCAATCAGCCGTTGTTGGCGCCGCCTTCTTTATGATGGCGGGATTAATAGAAAATAAGCGTGGCCACATGGGTGACGTGTTGATTGCAAAGAACTGGGTGTCTAATAATCAACTTAAGTTAGGGTATTTTGTTCTTGCTGCTACCGCTGCCGGTTTGCCACCATTTTCAGGCTTTATAGGTAAGCTCATGCTACTGGCTGCGGTGATAGAAAGTCCTGCTATGCCAGCAATATGGGGGGTAATATTAATCACAAGTTTAGCTACAACAATTGCGTTAGCAAAAGCTGGTAGTCTTTTATTTTGGGATATGCCTAACACTCCAGCACCTGCTAGCCAAGACTTATTGTCAGCAAATAGCAGGTACCAATATTTTGCAACGTTCGGTTTAATTGCGATTTCAATATTGTTAGTTGTGTTTGCGTCGTGTTTGGCCGATTTTACGCAAAGAACAGCAGAGCAGTTGCATACGCCAGCGTCTTACATTCAGACTGTTATTCCACGTCATGCTGATATTCAACGGGGAGTGCGTCCATGATGCCCCGAATGTTCCCTCGTCCAGTGCTGTCCGTCATGGTCTTTGGGGTGTGGATTGCGCTCAATAATGCATCATCGCTAGCGCACTACATCTTAGCGTTAATTTTGGCAGTTGGTCTCCCGATATTGACACAACGATTCTGGCCTGAGCCACCATCGAGAATTAAATTACTGCCAGCTATTCGTCTGTTTGGCGTAGTGCTTTGGGATATTATGATTGCTAGTATGGACGTGGCTAAGCGAGTGCTAGGTCCGCTGGACAAAATCAAGCCAGCGTTTATAGAGGTGCCATTAGATATGCAGAACCCATATGTGGGCACTTTACTTGCCAGTATTGTTTCGCTGACACCAGGTACTGTATCGATTGATATTGATCGCTCACGCTGGGTATTGCAGGTGCATGCGCTTAATGTAGAGGATGCTGAAGCGTTGATTCAGTCAGTTAAAATTCGTTATGAGCAACCATTAAAGGAGATATTTTCATGCTAAGAATCGTCATCCCGATAGCATTTGTGATGATTGCGTTAGCCATGGTGCTTAGCCTATATCGAATGGTGATTGGGCCTGCAATGGTAGACCGTATACTCGCTTTAGATACGCTTTATATTAATACTATTGCATTGCTGGTGTTGATAGGAATAAGCTTGGGTAACGCTAGCTATTTCGAATCTGCACTATTAATCGCCATCATGGGTTTTGTGGGCACAGTTGCGTTATCTAAATACCTCTTACGCGGGAACATCATAGAATGAGCATCTGGATAGAATGCTTAATATCGTTTCTGATATTAGTTGGTGCTGGCTTTACTTTATTAGGGTCAATAGGCTTGGCTAGGTTGCCAGATTTTTTCATGCGCGTGCACGGACCAACTAAAACTACCACGTTAGGTGTCGGTGCGATGGTAATCGCATCGGCTATTTATTTTAGTGTGACAGCTGACGGCATTAGTTTGCATGAAATAATTGCTACGGTATTTTTATTTATCACTGCGCCAGTCAGTGCGCACTTACTTACCAAGGCTGCACTACATACTGCAAGTGAAGAAGTTATGAAGCGAGATTAGTGCTGCAATTTTGTAGCATCAATCTGTACCTATGCTGCTGAATGTCATGGATACTTGAAGCCATAGTTTTCAGCCTGGGTGTTATGATAAATTTAAATGCATCAAGGCGCAGCACTTAGGTGACTGCGCCTTGATTTTTATTGGCGTTCGATCAGATGTTATCTATTCTTTAGGTCAACAAATGCCCTTTTTTCAGGGCCAGTGTATAGCTGACGCGGCCTACCAATTTTAGCTTCAGGATCAGAATGCATTTCAGACCACTGTGCTATCCAACCAGCCGTTCTGGCAAGTGCAAATATGGCAGTAAACATACTGTTGGGTATGCCCATCGCACGCATCACAATCCCACTGTAGAAGTCTACATTAGGATAAAGTTTGCGCGACACGAAGTACTCGTCTTCTAAGGCAATTTTCTCTAGGGCTAATGCCAATTTAAACATAGGGTCGTTATTAAGCCCCAATACATCTAATACTTCATGGCAGGTCTTTCTCATGATGGCAGCTCTAGGGTCCATGTTGCGATATACGCGGTGGCCAAAACCCATTAGTCTGAAACTGTCAGATTTATCTTTAGCGCGTTTAATGAACTCGCCGATACGCGAAACATCGCCGATTTCTTCCAGCATATTGAGCGTTGCCTCATTTGCGCCCCCGTGAGCTGGTCCCCATAGTGAAGCAATCCCCGCAGAGATACAGGCAAATGGGTTTGCACCGCTAGAGCCCACAAGACGCACAGTCGATGTTGATGCGTTCTGCTCATGATCTGCATGCAAAATTAGTATGCGTTCAAAAGCTTTTGCCAGAACAGGGTTAGGCACATATTTCTCACATGGGGTAGCAAACATCATGTACATAAAGTTTTCCGCATAATTCAAATGATTTTGCGGGTACATAAATGGCTGGCCAATGTTGTATTTGTAACTCCAAGCGGCAATCGTTGGTACTTTTGCTAACAATCGATGCGCAGAAATTTCCCGATGCTTAGGATTTAAGATGTCCATTGAGTCAAAGTAAAACGCAGAGAGTGAGCCAACCACACCTACCATGACTGCCATCGGGTGTGCATCACGTCTAAATCCACGAAAAATATTACTGAGCTGGTCATGAAGCATCGTACTGCCGGTAATCGTGTCAGTAAATTGCTGTTTTTCAGTCGCGTTAGGTAACTCACCATGCATTAGCAGGTAAGCAACTTCTAAGTAATCACAGTGTTCTGCCAACTCTTCTATTGGATAACCACGGTGATAGAGTAGGCCTTGCTCGCCATCGATAAAGGTAATGTTAGAGTTGCACGCTGCGGTAGACATGAAACCAGGGTCGTAAGTGTATACCCCATGTTTACCTAGTGCGCGGATGTCAATCACATCATTACCCAATGTGCCTGAAAGCATTGGCAATTCAATGGGCGACTTACCATTTTCAAAGCTGAGTGTTGCGGTACTTGTGTTGTTTTTCATGGTATTTTTTGCATTTCTCATCATCATTGCCTGTGATTATACTTTATCAAGGCTGGCAGATGAATCTTAATAGCTTACTAAGCTTGGTAAATCGCACCTAAAATGCGTAGGCCTTTTGCGCCTGTCACCTCTGGTAGATTTGCACTTTCGCGCGCGATACATTTTTTCGCAAGCCAGGCAAAAGCAATCGCTTCAACCCAGTCAATCCCCATTCCTAGCTTGTCGGTCATTTCTATAGGTGCAGATCCTATCAGTGCCTGTAGGTCACTCGTCAGTAATTTATTTTTAGCACCACCACCACATAAGTAAATTTCATTGACTTGCGGGCAATATTGATGGATTGCATTGGCAATAGAGTGTGCGCTTAATGCTACCAGCGTGCGTGCGACATCATTCGGCGCATACTCTTCTGCGCTTAAGTGTTGGTTTAACCATGAGTCATTAAATAAATCTCTACCAGTACTTTTAGGCGGAGGCGCTGAAAAATAGGGATCACGCAACATAGCAGATAGCAAAGATTCGATTATCTTACCGGAGCTCGACCATCGGCCGTCAGCGTCATAGTCTAAGTCCAGGTGTCGTTTGATCCATGCATCTAACAGCATATTGCCAGGGCCAGAATCAAAACCAAACACATTTCCAGCATTACTTATATAAGTAATATTTGCAATCCCACCAATGTTGATAATCGCACGATTTAACTTGTTATGCGCAAATACATCTTTATGAAAAGCTGGCACTAATGGCGCACCTTGACCTTGGGCAGCAATGTCTCTGCTTCTGAAATCACTTACAACAGTAATGCCCGTGAGTTCGCTCAGTAAAGCAGCATTGCCAATTTGCATGGTAAAGCCTAACTCTGGGCGGTGTCTTATTGTTTGCCCATGACAGCCAATAGCAGTCACATTATTGGCATCAGTCCCTGCGGACAACAATAATGTATTGACGGCTTTGGCATACAATTCAGCTAGTTTGTTGCTAATTAAAGCTGTTGTTTCTAATTCGTTGTTTGTTGGATGTTGTAGTGCGAGGATTTGAGAACGTAAATCTGGCGGGTACGGAATAAACTGCGTTTTAACTAGCTGGAGGCGTTGTTGATTAAATGAGACCAACGCCGCATCAACACCATCTAGGCTAGTGCCCGACATCAAGCCGATGAAAAGCTGGCTAGCCATAAGAGTAGTCTAATTTAAAGAGTTATTCTAATGCTGCAATATTGCTAGTGCCAAGCAATCGCAGTTGAGCTGTCATTTGATTACTGGTAACTTCAAACTGCGCTCTATTCCCATTTTGAATGATGTTGGTTTTCGGTAGTGCAACTTTCATCGGGTCTTGATGCTTGCCGTTAATCAAGAACTCGTAATGCAGATGTGGACCAGTTGCTACGCCAGACATCCCAACAAAACCAATCATTTGACCTTGTGTTACTTTAGCGCCACGGCGTAATTCTGGGGCAAAGCGGGAAAGATGGCCGTAAACGGTACTTACACCGTTCGTATGTTTGAGGATAATCACATTTCCATAACCACCCTTTGTGCCTACAAAATCAACCACCCCATCAGCAGAAGCTTTGATGCGCGTACCAGTAGGTGCCGCAAAATCAACGCCTTTGTGAGCGCGCATTCTTTGCAGCACCGGGTGAAAGCGTGCAGCACTAAAACCAGAGCTGACACGACTGAATTCTAAAGGAGAACGTAAAAACGATTTATGCATACTTTTACCTTCAGGGGTGTAGTATTGCATCTGATTGTTGCTATCTCTGAAACCAACGGCACGATAAATTTTACCGTTATTTACAAATTCAGCAGCAAGTACGTCGCCTGACTTAACCAATTCGCCTTGATCATAGCTACCTTCGTAAATGACATTGAACCTGTCACCGCGACGTAAATCTGTATGAAAGTTAATTTCACTTTCAAAAATATCCGCAAGTTGAATGGCAATGTGGTCTGGAATGTTTGCGGCATCCGTAGCGCCAAAAAGAGAGCTGTTGATTTTTGCGGATTTCAACACTGGACGAACCTCTAAGATACGGTCGTCTTGGTATGCTTCATAGCCATCATCAGTTTTAGTAATGGTTAAAAATTTATCTGAACTAATCTGATACTCAAGTTGGTAAAGATTGCCGTCCGCATCAGTTTCGGATTTAATTTGGCGCCCAGGAATGACAGCGCGAGCGATTTCACTGGCTGTGTTGTCAGAGCGAATAAACTCTAGTGCATCACGATTTCGAACATTCAATCTAGCTAAAATGCTTTGTAAGGTGTCGTCTCTGCGCACATGATCTTTATACCAAAATTTTTCTACTAGGCTGATTTCGTCATTTAAAGGTTGTTCCAGATCAGGTAGCGCCAGTTCTTCAACCACCATGGTTGTGGCGATATTAGTTGTAAGTGTTTGCGGTGCAATACCAAAAGCAGTGTAAATGCCAAATAATGGTAGGCATGAAATGGCTAATATCCAGCGTAGCTTAATTTTTCGCTCTGATAAGCGCTGTAACTTGCCTTCAGCTTTATTGACGTTTTGCGTTAAAATAACACTTTGGGTTGATTGGTGATGTTGGGGCTCGTTAATATCCACGGGCTAACCTTTACTAAATTATTTCAGCTCTTGATACTAACAGATAATTGAGTTTATACAAATAAACTAGCGGTAAAAAAATAATATAGTTTAAGGACGTTAAAACGTGAATATTGAAATCAGCCAACAGCTTTCCGTGATTAAGCGCGGAGCAGATGAACTGTTAATTGAAGCTGAGCTTGTAGAAAAGCTAAAAAAAGGTCAGCCGTTAAAAATTAAAGCTGGCTTTGACCCAACAGCCCCAGATTTGCATCTTGGCCATACTGTACTGATTAATAAGCTACGTCAATTTCAAGAGCTTGGACATAAAGTGTTGTTCCTGATTGGTGATTTTACCGGCATGATTGGCGATCCAACCGGTAAAAGCGCAACACGCCCACCATTGACTGCAGAGCAGGTGCAAGAAAATGCCAAAACATACACTGAGCAAGTGTTCAAAATACTGAAACCTGAGCAAACCGAAGTAGTATTCAATTCTAAGTGGCTAACTGAGCTAGGTGCTGCGGGCATGCTTAAGTTAGCAGCCAGCCACACCGTGGCGCGTATGTTGGAGCGCGATGACTTCTCCAAGCGTTTTAAAGGCAATCAGCCAATTGCTATTCATGAGTTTCTCTATCCATTATTGCAAGGTTACGATTCTGTTGCATTAAATGCCGATGTGGAAATTGGAGGTACCGATCAGAAATTCAATCTGCTGATGGGACGTGAATTGCAAAAACAGGCAGGGCAAAGTCCGCAATGCGTATTAACTATGCCATTGCTAGAGGGTCTGGATGGCGTCAACAAAATGTCCAAATCTTTAGGTAACTATATAGGTATCGCTGAGGCGCCGGAAACTATCTTCGCTAAAATCATGTCAATTTCCGACGATTTGATGTGGCGTTATGTGGAGCTGCTCTCATTTGAGTCGTTAGAAACTATTGCACAATGGAAAGCAGACGTGGCCAACGGCAGCAATCCGCGTGATATTAAAGTGCGCTTCGCACAAGAGATCGTAGCGCGCTTCCACAGTCAGGCGGATGCAGAAAAAGCGTTGGCAGATTTTCAGACGCGTTCAAAAGGCGGTATCCCAGATGATGTCCCAGAGGTGGCGGTCACTATTGATGCCGACCAGGTGGGCGTGGCACAGCTTCTTAAGCTGGCAGGACTGGTTGCGAGTACCTCAGAAGCTTTTCGTGCGATTGAGCAGGGCGGTGTGAAGTTGGCTGGTGAAAAGGTCTCCGACAAAGCGCTTATGTTAAACAAAGGTATCACTGTTGTTGCTCAGGTCGGTAAGCGTAAGTTTGCAAATGTAACAATTATGTAACAGATATGAAATAGGGGTTGACCAAAGTTAAAAGCG
>CAZZDN010000042.1:9125-14066 GCA_964652655.1 uncultured Methylotenera sp. | reverse complement strand
CTTTTTTATCTACCATTTTTTAACCAAACTTGTACTAAAAAACAACCATCAACTAAGCAATTATTCTGTGAAAACTAAAACAAAAGCTTTAGTGATAATTATCAGATAATACTATGGCGCAGTTACCCTGCGCTTAAGTTTAATGCCTATACTGCAAAGCTATCAGAATTAAGCGAAAGGATGCTCAATTACGATTGTTTCATCACGCTCCGGACCTGTAGAAACGATAGCAATTGGCACACCGCATAGCGCTTCTAAGCGTTTTAAGTAGTTTTGTGCATTTTTAGGCAAACCATCCCAAGTTTTTACACCAAAAGTAGTTTCTGACCAGCCAGGTACTGTTTCATAGACAGGTTTACAGCCTGCCACATCATCCGCACCAATAGGTAGTAAATCGATTTTTTTGCCGTCTAACTCATAACCAGTGCAGATATTCAACTCTTTAATACCGTCTAACACGTCTAACTTAGTGATACATAAACCAGTTAAACCGTTAATCATCGCTGAACGACGTAATGCTGCGGCATCAAACCAGCCACAACGACGCTTACGTTTAGTCACAGTACCAATCTCTTGGCCTTTATTCGACATTTGATAGCCTGGCAAACCCTCTGTTTCAATATCTAGCTCGCTTGGGAAGGGGCCGCCGCCTACACGCGTGGTATATGCTTTAGTGATGCCTAATACATAGTTCAACATATTAGCACCTACACCGGTACCCGCTGAGGCTTGACCTGCGATACAGTTACTTGATGTCACGTACGGATAGGTACCATGATCGATATCTAACAAGGTGCCTTGCGCGCCTTCAAATAACAAACTCTCGCCTTTAGCATTGGCTGCATAGATTTCGGCAGAAACGTCTGCAATCATCGGTTTTAACGCAATAGCATGTTGCATGCTCGCATCAAACTGTTGATTAAAATCTACAGGTTTAGCATCTAAATAATTAGTTAAGACAAAGTTATGGTAATCCATGACCTCGCGTAATTTCTCTGAAAAACGCTCAGGATAGAACAAGTCGTAAACACGCAAAGCACGGCGCGCCACTTTATCTTCATAAGTTGGGCCAATGCCTTTACCAGTCGTACCAATTTTCTTCTCTGCACTACGTTTTGCCTCACGCGCCACATCTACTGCCACATGGTGGCTCATAATGAGTGGGCAACCTGGACTCACTTTTAAACGATTGGTCACTTCTAACCCGTCATTTTCTAAAGATGTAATTTCTTTTAGCAAATGCCCTGCATCTAATACAACGCCATTACCAATGAAGCAATTAATGCCTGCACGCACGATACCAGAAGGTACAAGATTTAGTTTATACACACGCTGTGCATCACCCTGACCTACGACTAGGGTATGGCCTGCATTATGGCCACCTTGAAAACGTACTACACCTTGTGCGTGATCGGTTAACCAATCAACAATTTTACCTTTGCCCTCATCGCCCCACTGCGTACCAATGACGACCACATTTTTTGCTACTTTATTTGCCATAACGTTTACTTTGATTAAATATTAATTTTTTGAATTGTGACCTTACCTAACATAAAATCACATGCAACTTTTAGTTATTACTAAATCTAGTTTTTTACTACATCAACCACATGCCAGCCAGAATTGTAATGCTCTAGTTTCTGATTACAATTCAGTTCATTTAAATCAGCATCGGTGCCATCCAAAGCCTCAATCACCACGCGCCCCTCATTGCGCAAACTAGCAATTTTATTTGCCAGTGCAGGATCGTTAGATAGTGGTGCATAAATTGCCATATTCTTCTGCGCTGGTGGCAAAGCACTTACCACACCACGCAAATCTAGACTAAACCCTGTGGCTGGACGCGCACGACCGAATGACTGGCCAACCTCATCATAGCGGCCACCTAATGCCAATGGACCCTTATAACCTTTAGCATAAGCCGCAAATACGATACCACTGTGATAGTGGTATCCACGTAACTCGCTCAGATCAAAACTCACACTCGCGCCTAACTGGTCAATCGCATTACTTACTTGCTGCAAGCTTTCTAAGGCTTTCGTGATTGCCGGCGTCGCTGGCAATACTTGGCTTGCCTTAGCGAGAATAGTTCGATCACCATTTAACTCAGTTAAATGTAACAGGGCTTCACGTGTTGTAGCATCTAGCGCTTTGGCCAAAGACGCTACCGCTGGCTGGTCTTTGCTCTGTAAAGCTGAGTACAAATCCTGCTCTAACTGCGTATCAATCTGGTTAGTTTCTATCAAGCTACCGAAAACATTGACGTGACTGAAATCCAGATGAATTTCATCAATACCAATCGCTTGCAATGCTTTAATTAACAAGCGCTGAATTTCAATATCGCTTTCAATACCTGCATGGCCATATAACTCAGCACCGATTTGTAAAGGTTCACGTGTCAATGCCAGGCCGTCGGGCTTGGTACGTAACACGCTACCGGCATAACATAAGCGGGTTACGCCTTGATGATTTAACAAATGCGCATCGATTCTAGCTGCTTGGGGGGTCATATCTGCACGCACGCCCATCAATCTGCCTGACAATTGATCAACGACTTTAAAAGTAGCTAAATCTAAATCATGGCCTGCACCGGTAATTAATGACTCCATATATTCTAACATCGGTGGAATCACGTACTGATAACCGTGCACTCTAAACAGGTCTAGCAATTTACGACGCAAAACTTCAATGCGCATCGCCTCGGCAGGCAGCACATCTTCAATATATTCTGGCAACAACCAATTACGCATATTTATCAATCATTTACTTAAAAAAATTAAGAGCAATCCACCTATTATTGATACCATACCAACAAAGCGGAGTTGCCCATCTTTTAATGCGACCATTTTAATAAAGGTTTCTCGCCAGACTTGAGGTAACAACAACGGAAGCACACCCTCAAGTACTAGCATTAAACCTAAAGCAGCTAACAGATAGTCGTTCATCACGAACTACTATTTTCTGTTTGGACTACGCATATATTTAAAAAACTCTGAATTAGGGTCCAGCACCATTACGTCGCTTTTGCTCTTAAAGCTATTTTTATAGGCTTCTTGGCTACGATAGAAAGCATAAAACTCCGGATTACGGCTATATGACTGATTGTAGATTTCAGCCGCTTTAGCGTCACCCTCACCCTTGGTTTTTTGTGCTTCACGATAAGCTTCGGCAATAATAACTTCACGCTGCTTGTCGGCATCTGCTCGAATTTTTTCAGATGCAGCAGCACCTTCTGAGCGTAATTGATTCGCTAGACGCTTACGTTCAGCAATCATACGGTCAAAAACAGATTTACTGATTTCCTCGGCATAATCAACACGCTTCAAACGCACATCAACCACAGCGATACCCATTTGGCGCGCTTCAGCATCTGCGGTCTTACGCAAATTATCCATGACTGCGCCACGCTCTCCTGCAATCACATCACGCACAGTTCTTTTACCGAACTCTGTACGCAAACCAGCATTCACAACCTTAGATAGTCGGTCTTCAGCCGCTGCTTCGCCACCTTCTTTAATGGATACGTAGTATTTAACAGGATCAACAATACGCCATTTAACGAATGAATCTACCATCATGTATTTGTTTTCGCTGGTAATAAACTTTGCTGGCTGTTCCCAATCTAGCGTCAAGATACGATTATCAAAATATTTTAGGTTATCGACAAATGGCACTTTAAAGTAAAGACCTGGCTCTTTTTTAACTGAGACGATTTCACCAAGCCTTTGTACAATCACATACTGGGTTTGGTTAACGGTAAACGCAGAGGTTGATAGCAACATCAACCCAAGAATTACCATCATGATTATATTTTTTGTCTTATTCATCACTTTTCCTTATCTACTTTCTCTATCACGGCTACGAAAACTTTCTCTCGTGCGCTCTGTAGTAGCTGTTGCTGAATCAAACGCTGCCCCTGACTCAGTTTGTGGATTTAATGATTGTACGGATTGAGATTGCGGAACGCTTGATGCGCCAGTCGCATTAATTAACTTATCAAGTGGCAAATACAACAAGCTATTACCAGCCTTTTGATCAACAATAACTTTACTTGTACTTGATAATATCTGCTCTTGTGCATCTAGGTACAAACGCTGACGTGTTACTTCTGGCGCGTTATTGTACTGGGCTAAAATTTGGTCAAAACGGCTAGCATTACCCCTTGCTTCGCTTTCCACTTTTAATTTGTAGCCAGCAGCTTCAGATAACAAACGTGAAGCCGTACCACGCGCTTTTGGTATCACATCATTCGCGTAGGCTTGGCCTTCATTAATTTGACGTTGGTTATCTTGGTTAGCACGGTTAACATCTTCGAAAGCCTCCTGGACTTGCTCTGGTGGCTGCGCACTTTGCAACGATACGCTGATAATTTTCACACCAGTCTTATAGCTATCTAAAATTACCTGCATACGCTCAGAGGTATCAGCTAATCCTTTTTGCAACAAATCATCTAACTTGTTTTTGCCTACTACTTCACGGATTGCTGACTCAGCAGCTGACATCACTGCGGTATCAGTAGAGCGGTTATTAAACAGGTAGTACTTAGCATTATTGAGGTTATATTGCACCGCAAATTGCAAATCAATAATATTTTCATCTTCAGTCAGCATCAAGGCTTCTTTAGGTAACTTAGTTTTACCACCACCAGAACCTTCTGCACTGCTTCTGTAACCAACCTCTAATCTACGCACCTGCTCCATGTTAACAACTTCAACAGACTCAATCGGGTATGGCAAGTGCCAGCGCGGTCCGGGCTCAGTGGTTTCATCCAAAGCTTTACCGAAACGTGTCACTACCCCCGTAGAACCCTGATCAACAATATAGAATCCTGACGCAAGCCAAATTAGAAAGACAAACCCTATGATTGGAACAATGGGTAAATTCACATCACCTGATGATGGGCGTCTTGGCTGAGAGTTAGACTGATTACCACCGTTTTTG
>CAZZDN010000042.1:0-9115 GCA_964652655.1 uncultured Methylotenera sp. | reverse complement strand
CCAAACATCGCATTTATCTTACGGCTTAAATCACGCATCACTTCATCAAGGTCTGGTGGCCCTTCATTGTTTTGCTGTCTCCAGCCAGGGAATTTAATCATTCATCACTCCAACACTAAAAAATTGAATTACTTACATCTTTGCTTTAAGCCTAAAGCTTGATTCGGCCATCTCGTTAAAAAACGATAGAACTGCAACTCACACAAAGGCACTTTCTTCAGTGCTTTGCTTCTGAACATAGGCGTAGTGTTCGGCCATCGCCAACCTCAGAAATTCAAGCCCCTCACCAGTTTTTGCCGAAACGTGTAAACTCGTAATTCTACCATACTCATCACGGCCAACTGCAGGCTCCAAACCCACACGGTCTATTTGGTTATACACCAGAATCTGCGGCACTTCAGAAGCGCCTATTTCATTTAAAACTTTATTCACCTGTAGAATCTGCTCATCACGGTTGCTACTAGCGGTATCCACAATATGCAACAACAAATCAGCTTGCACAGCCTCTTCTAATGTTGCACCAAACGCTTCTACCAGCGCATGCGGTAAATGTTTAATGAATCCAACGGTATCCGAAAGTACAACAGAACCACAACCTTCAATATAAATTTTGTGTGTGGTTGTATCTAGCGTAGCAAACAGTTGGTCAGCCGCATAAATGTTTGCTTTAGTCAGCCGATTAAAAATAGTAGATTTACCCGCATTGGTATAGCCCACAAGAGAGACCGTCATCACATTAGAACGTTTGCGAGCTCTACGCTGCATGCCACGCTGTGCTTTTAGCTTCAGCAACTTTTCTCGTAGCTGCTTAACACGCACACGCAACATACGCCTATCCAACTCCAACTGCGTTTCACCTGGACCACCACGAACACCAATACCACCTTTTTGGCGCTCCAAGTGCGTCCATCCACGCACTAAACGAGTAGAAAGGTGCTCAAGCTGCGCAAGCTCAACTTGCAACTTACCCTCGTGAGTCTGTGCTCTTTGGCTAAAAATATCTAGAATTAACCCGGTTCTATCCACGACACGCGCTTGCAATAGACGCTCTAGGTTACGCTGCTGAGAAGGCGTTAAATCGTGGTTAAAAATGGCAATTTTTGATTCAGTAGCATGCATCATTTCAGCCAACTCATCAGCCTTGCCGCTACCAATAAATAACTTAGCATCAGGCGTCGAACGCTTACCTTCAATCTTACCTAAAACGGCAAGTCCGGCGCTTAGGCTCAACTGCTGCAGCTCCTCTAGACTTTCTTCGTAATCATTCTCACCAAAATCAACACTTACCAATATGGCAGCTTCGCCGCCACTTGGTCTTTCAAATAAATCTTTCAACGCTTAATCATCACCTTCAGACAAACTAATATTGACAGCGCGCGCAGGGACTATGGTTGAAATAGCATGCTTGTAAACCATTTGCGTTACTGTATTTTTTAACAAAATCACGTACTGATCAAAAGAATCCACCTGCCCTTGCAGCTTGATGCCATTCACGAGATAAATAGAGACTGCCACATGCTCTTTACGTAGCGCATTTAGAAATGGGTCTTGTAACATTTGCCCTTTGTGATTCATGAAACCTCCTATTGTTTGGAGTTAAATAAAATTTAAGATTAATAGCCAATTTAGCCATATACAAATATCTTACTCTCGTTAAGATATAGAACAACCAAATTCGTTCTTTAATTTAATTAAATTTAAAATTTGGCTTGTTCGATTCGCGCCAACACTTCCTCTCTTCCAAGTAAAAACATCACTTGATCAATACTTGGTGATTGCGCTATCCCAGTTAACATTACACGCAATGGCATGGCCACTTTGGGAAACTTCAACTGAAACTCTGTCACAACATCATTGATTAAATGATGAATTGCTTCAGCCTGCCACTCAACAGTGGCTAATGTCGTTGCTAATTTTTGTATCGCGGGTTTGATTTCAGCAGTTAAGTGCTTATCAGCTGCGGTCTGGTCTATCTCTGGTTTTTGGTAAAAATATGCAATGCTACTAGCAAGCTCATTCAAAGTATGTGCACGCTCTTTGTGTAATTCAATGACAGCGGACAAATTAGGTGTTGTCGCAACCTGCACACCTAGTTTAGCTAAACGCTTAGTCTGATCCTGCACCAGATAATCAGCATCAGCCTGCTTAATATAATGGGCATTCAACCAACGCAGCTTTTCCGTATTAAATTGTGCAGCTGAGGGCGTAATATGGTCTAAATCAAACCATTCGCAGAACTGTTGCATGCTAAATACTTCATCATCACCATGACTCCAACCCAAGCGAGCGAGATAATTCAGCACCGCCTCTGGCAAATAACCTTCGTCGTCATACTGCATTACGCTTACAGCACCATGGCGTTTTGACAACTTCTGACCATCATCACCCAAAATCATAGATAAATGTGCATACTCAGGCACTGTTGCACCAAGTGCTTTTAACATGTTGATTTGACGTGGTGTATTGTTGACGTGATCATCACCACGTATCACTTGCGTAATGCCCATTTCCCAATCATCGACTACAACGCAAAAGTTATAGGTAGGTGTACCATCCGCGCGCGCAATGATTAAATCATCCAACTCTTGGTTGGCGATAGTGATTTCACCTTTGACCAAATCATTCCATACAACATTACCGTCTTTCGGGTTTTTAAAACGAATAACCGGTGGGATATCTTGTGGTGGTGGTGGAAGTAACTTACCCTCCTCTGGTCGCCAGCGCCCATCATAACGAGGCTTAACACCCTGTTCCATCTGTGTTTCACGCAACGCTTCTAATTCTTCTTTGGTGCAATAACAATAATAAGCTGAGCCGTCATCTAACATTTTCTGAATCACTTCTTTATAGCGATCCATGCGTTGCATTTGATAAAAAGGACCCTCGTTATAATCTAAGCCTAGCCACTGCATTCCATCAAGAATAGCTTGCACAGCTTCGGGCGTACTACGCGCTACATCCGTATCTTCAATACGCAATATAAAGTCACCTTGATGCTTTTTAGCAAAAGCCCATGAGAATAAAGCGGTACGTGCACCGCCTATATGAAGAAAACCGGTTGGACTGGGAGCAAAGCGTGTACGAACTGTCATATTGATTGATTTTTACTATTGATATTATCCAAATCGGCATTTTATCACGCACACATCGAGACTAAAAAATAAAAATGGGTGATACACAACCTCATCTTAGTACGGATACCTCCCCATCAATCTATATGTAGATTGGCAATTAAGAATAGAACATCACCGCCTAATGTGGCACACTAATTGCTTTTTTAGTTTTAACTAGTGAAAGAACGCAGTTCAAAATGGCATTTATCCAAAATTTCTTTAAGCATACATTGCAACCCAAGGTGAAAGCACCTATGGGTTGGATGAATCAAATCAAAGACATGGATGATCTCTCCGCTATTGAGTTTACTACGCAAAAACTAGGTGATGAATTCAAAACCAATGCGTTTAAGGATGCTGCAAATTTAAATGCACTATTTGTCATCGACGAAAACACGCACATTATTGTCGAAAGAATCACAACTCACTTCATTAATATTGAACATATTAGTATTGAACTGGAAGAGCGAATCACTAATGCTGCATTCTTTTACCATCGTCAGCTTTTTTTAATTTACTTTTCGTTAATTGATCGTTTTTACGATCAATATCAGCAACATATTCATGTTTTATTAGCGCGTGCAATGAGAAATGCGACGCAAATGATTAAATGGCGCTACTACAACTATCAAACAGCGCCGGCAAACGTTTGGTTACAGATCTCCCAGTTGTACTTATTAGCGGAAAAGTTGTCGCTATTAAATGCCAAAATTCAACCGTATGCAGATATCGAACCAACCTCTATCTCAAATGCCTACATTCAAATTTGCATGCTGGGTACCTTGGAGGGGCTGAGTTTAAAATGCCAACAGATAGAGTTGGTTTGTAAGATGCTAGCCATTTGGACATCAAAAACAACTGTAGATAAAGATTTCGTTGAACAGCAACATCTTTTTTATGTAGATACTACTAGTAATAAACCTGCAAAACGTATTCGTAAATTCAAACCAGCCAGTACCTATCGTTACTGGGATTTTGATAATGTGATTTCAAAAATAGAACTTTGTATGTCACTGATTGAGTTCAAGATATTACCAAAACACCCAATCATCAAAGAGCTAATCTCACATAAGGATGCGCTTGCGACACTTGAGGTCTTAAATACTGAATGGTCGCGTGTTGACTATACTCGCCAACGAAGATCGGAAGATAGAAATAAAACAGCAGCTGCAGCAACGATAACCTATGGATTTAAAGAGGTGTGCGAACATTTAAGGCATGTAGAGTTAATCAAAATGCAAAGAGGTGAACGCGGTTATCTGGGAGAAAAATCGTTCGAAGAAAGGTTGGCGACTCACAACATCAACAGGAACGAGCCTAACATTATTTACATGGACTTAACTACTGAACATTCAAGCATCATAGATCAGTCCAGTAAAGGTTTGGGATTGCATGTTCGTAAACATGCACATGAGGTGAGTTTGGGAATGCTAATCGGGATTTCATCAAAAGAACTCAGATACACGACAAAACTAGGTATTATTCAGAACATAAGATCGATTGCCAACGGTGAAGTACATCTAGGCGTAGAGCTACTGAGTCATATTGGACTTTACTCACAAGCAGAGAATATGGGTTTAAAAACATCTAAACTCGCTATCACAATAGACGATCAAAATACTCAAAACCCGTACTTTGCTAATACAGTATTTTCAAACACCACTAGTTTTTTAGATAGCAGCTTTGGCACAGACCCAAGTAATTTCACCTGTATATTTTTACCTAAAGAACAATCACTCTCAAAACAAGAAACGTTGATTATCCCTAAGCTTCAATACAACAAAAATGATATATTTAAAGTCCAAATTTTGGGTGAAGAAATACTTTTAAGATTCACGAAATCGTTTGAACGTCACGGTAACTGGGTACGTGTGACGTTCACTACCGACATTAGTAAATAACTAAGCGAGTTACTTGATTTCAGCGGGCTTCCATCCTCCGCCAAGTACTTTAAATAAGTCAACTGATGCGCTTAACCTTGCCTGACGCGCCTGAACAAAAGCCAAACTCGCTTCATTATAGGTACGTTGTGCATCTAATACTTCAATATAGGCCGAGTAACCAGACTGATATCGGTTTTCAGATAATGCCAACATTTTCTTTGCTGAATCTTGGCTAATCTGCAACGACTGCTCACGCTGAGTTTGTTCGCGCAAATTAACTAAAGCATCATTCACTTCTGTAAAAGCAGTTTGAATCGTGCGCTCGTAAGTGGCCAATGTTTTTTTCTGCTTAGCGGCTTCTTGATCAACTCTAGCGTTTAGCCTTCCACCGTTAAAAATTGGAAGATTCAAACTAAGACCACCCGTCCAAATACGTGCCGCTGATTTCAAGACATCTTGTAACTCCAAACTCTCTCCACCCCAACTCGCTGTAAGAGAGATGCTCGGATATAAAGCCGCTTTAGCTACCGCGATATTTGCATTAGCAGCCACCATCTGCTCTTCAGCTTGCCTCACATCTGGGCGAGATTCCAACAAACTTGAAGGCAAGCCTATTGGCGGAACTGGTGGCATTGGCAAAGCCATGATATCAGCTTGCGCCTGAGTTAGTCCTCGTACAGCTAAATCCAAATCACCAGTTAACAGTGCAAGCTGATTAAGACTAAGTGACCTTAGTCGTTTTAAATCTGAAATCTGCGCACGTAAGTTAGCACTGGATACCTCCGCTTGATGTACATCGAGTGCAGAAACAACGCCCCCCTCAAGACGTCGTTTAGTCAGCGCCAGACTTTCATCACGGCTCACTAAATTTTGCTCAGCAATCTGAATTTGCTTTTCCAAACTGCGCAAGGTTAAGTATTGGTTAGTCACTAACCCAGATAGTGATAATGCGACGGTATCCTTCGCATAGCGGCTAGCTAATGCAGAGGCCCTAGCAGACTCTTTGGTTCTGCTTAACTTACCCCAGAAATCCAACTCAAAATTAGTACCGAACTTAAAGTTGTAACTATCACGAGGGTTATCCGCAAATACAGGAAATGGGCCTGCCTCTGTGACGCGTGAACGTGTACTGCCGGCATCTAATGCAACGGTAGGCAGTAATAATGTTCCGGCCTCTTTCATCGCTGCATCGGCTTGCTCAATATTAGCAACCGCAACCTTAATATCAGTGTTGTGCTTTAGGGCCTTGCTGACTAAAGTATTCAGCGTTTCATCTTGATATAGCGTCCACCAATCCTTAGCAATTTGATTTTGCGCTGCATCTTGGCTCATCTCAACATAACGATCAGGCGTATCAACTTTAGGTCTGAAGTAGTCTGGCCAGACCAGAGATTGGCAACCAGACAGTGTCAAACTAGCGACCAAATAAAATACGGGTTTAATTAAAAAGTTATTTTTTTTCTGTTTCATACAGCACCTTTATTATCGGCATCTACTGAAGCCACAACAATTGGTTCATCATCTGGCACTTCATGATGTTTTCTATGCACATGCTCATTACTTAACCATGTGAAGAATAATGGAATAAAAATAGTAGCCACAAAAGTTGCTAACAACATGCCGCCGAACACACCAGTACCCATTGACTGCCTTGCCGCAGCACCAGCACCAGTTGCAATCACCAATGGCACAATCCCTAATACAAACGCCATCGAAGTCATCACAATAGGTCTAAAACGTAACCTTGCAGCTTCAAGCGCAGCTTCTGCAATCGGCATACCCTCTTCCATTTTTTGGCTCGCAAACTCCACAATCAGAATCGCGTTTTTGGCCGCCAATCCAACCAGAGTAATTAAACCGATTTGGAAATAAATATCGTTAGGCATACCTCTTAGCAACACGGACAGTAAAGCACCAGCCAAAGCAAAAGGGACAGCCATAATCACCGCCAACGGTAATGCCCATGTCTCAAACTGCGCAGCTAGAATCAAGAACACCATAATGATGGCAAAGCCAAACGCAAATACGGCTGCTGAACCTGTTCTTTTTTCTTGGTAAGCTTGGCCAGTCCAAGCAATTTGATATCCATCAGGCAAGTTTGCTTCTGCAATCTTTTCAACCATCTTAATGGCATCACCAGAACTCACACCTGGCGCACCTTTACCCAACACTTTGGCTGAAAGCAAACCGTTATAACGCTCTAACTGCTCAGCACCAACAATATAGTTCACTTTACTCAGCGCAGATAAAGGCACCATCAACCCTTTGTCAGAGCGTACATAAACTTTGCCTAAATCCTCAGCCTTCATACGGTAGTCCGCTTCCGCCTGTAATTGCACACGGTAAGTACGACCAGATTTATTGAAGTCATTCACATACAAGGAGCCCATCGTGCTTTGTAATGTGTCATAGATACTAGAGACTGGCACACCTTGAGAAATCGCTTTTGCTTCGTCGACTTCTAAAAACAACTGCGGCACAGTTGGTCTAAAGAATGTGTTAATTTCAGTTAATTTTGGCTCTTTCTTTAATGCTTCAATCAAATTATTCACGACCGCAGATAAGCGGGCAGGATCAGAATCGCCGCGCGTCTGTACATACAACTCGAAACCACCTGAACTGCCTAAACCACGAATCGCTGGTGGGTTGAATGCAATGGCCATACCATCAGGCTGTTGCATCCCGATACCAAACAGTTTTTTCACAATATCGTCAGCCGTAGTTTCACGCTCAGACCAGTCTTTTAAGCGGACAAACATCGTCGCTGCACTCGTCTTATTACCGCCACCAATTAAATCGAAGCCGTTTACTGCAAACTGATGTGCAACGGCAGGGTCTTGAGCAATCGCAGCGCGAACGTTTTCAGTCGTTTTACTTGTTCTGCTTAACGTAGCACCATCAGGCATAATCACAGCAGAAATCACGTAACCCTGATCTTCTGGTGGCACAAAGCTCCCTGGTATCACTTTCAGCAGCACTGCAACTAACGCAATAATTGCAGCAAATACAAATGTACCAATTATTCTATGATGTAGCGTCAAGTTAACCACCGCTGTATACACATGCGTAATACGTAAAAACATACGGTTGAATGCTTTAAAGAATGCAGATTCACCATGTGATTTTTTCAGCAACACTGCACACAATGCAGGTGTCAGGGTTAACGCAACAATCCCTGAAATCACTACAGCAACTGCAACAGTTACCGCAAACTGCCTATACATCTCACCTGCGATACCGCCTAAGAACGCGACTGGTATAAACACTGCACACAGCACTAACACAATCGCAACTACAGCGGCTGAAACCTGTTCCATAGATTTAACTGCAGCTTTAATTGGAGACAATTTCTCATCTTCCATCAGTCGCTCAATGTTCTCTAGCACAACAATCGCATCATCGACCACAATACCAATTGAAAGCACCATCGCAAATAACGTCAAGGTATTGATTGAGAAACCGAACATCCACAAACCAGCAAAGGTACCAATCAAAGAAATAGGTACTGCGATAATTGGAATTAATGTCGCGCGCCAGCTTTGCAGAAACAAAAACACAACTAGCACAACCAACACCATTGCCTCACCTAGTGTCTTCAACACTTCAAGAATAGAAGCCTTCACAAAGTCACTAGTGTCATAAGGCACTTCCCAATCGATACCTTCTGGGAAACGCTCTTTTAACTCTTTCATTTTCGCTTTAACAGCTTCTGCTGTGTCTAACGCGTTAGCACCTGACTGTAAGAAAATAGGGATACCAACGCCTGGCGTACCATCAAGCGCAGTGCGAACGTTATAGCTTTGTGAGCCAAGCTCAATTCGCGCAACATCTTTCAAATGCAGCACACCACGTTGACCATCAGCGCGGATAATAATATTACCGAACTCTTCAGGATCGATGAGTCGACCCTTGGCTGTTACGGTATAAACTAACTGCTGATTAGATGGAGATGGGTCTTGGCCAATCTTGCCTGCTGCATATTGCGCATTTTGCGTACGAATTGCGTTAGCAATATCAGTGGTAGTAACACCTAACTGTGCCATACGATCTGGGCGCAACCAAATACGCATAGAGTAATCTTGCGCACCAAAAATAACAGAGTCACCAACGCCTTTGATG
>CAZZDN010000041.1:0-14125 GCA_964652655.1 uncultured Methylotenera sp. | reverse complement strand
TGAATTTCATTTTAACAACGGCAGTGCTACGGCCTGACTTGTTGTATTCTGCTTTAACTACGACTAGTGGAACGTTATCCACCATAATCACGTTGCCGGCGCGGAGTTCTTGTGCTGTTTTCATAGGTTGCCTTAGATTCTGAATGCGTAAAATCGCGCATTATACCTTATTTTTGTAGATGTTATTTTCTTGGAAGTTAATTTTCTGGGATATTTTTGATGACTTTTTCACTAAAAATCACCAACTTAGTCGCTAGGTCAGTTTGCTGTGCCAACAAGTTTCTTTGTTGCATGTGATGGCTTTTAAGTGTTGGTAGTTCTGCTAAATAATCTTGCCAAGTTTCTGTTGTGATGACTGCTGTTTGCCATGCGTTGTGCAGGTTGTATGTAGAGATTTTGGCAGTTGACTCACATGAGCCAAAAAATACATCTAAAAATGCATGCAGTTTTTTAATGTGGGTTTGTTCAGTTTGTAAGTATGGTTGCCAGATAAATGGTTTGCCGGCCCAAATGGCCCGTATCCAGCTATCTTCACCACGTACAAAGTTAATGTCACAGTTGGCTAGTAGCTGGTCGTAGCCATTTTGGCTTAAAAAGGGAATAACGTGCAAACTCAGGTTTTGCTGGGTGATTGTATCGCCAATCTGTAATGCAGCTCGTCCGAAAAAATTCGCCACATTCGTTAAAATGCTACCGGCTGGCACATAGCAATGCACGGGTTGATTGAAAGCTGCCATGGCTGATAGTAACCCGGCAATTGGTGCATGTGGGTAGCAGAATAAAGATACTTTTAAGTGTGGGTTGGCTGGTAAGTTTAAGTCATTCCAGAAAGCTTTATGTTGTGCAGGTGATTGATTCGATTGTTGAATAATATCGTGCTCACGCAACAAGCCACCAGTGCTCGGAGTAAAACCAGGAAAAAAGAAATGCCGGGTTAACGCGCCACGTTTAGAGCTATTCGCATGAAAGTCATCCACCCAGCTTTCGGCCGATAAATACTCTAAATTAATCCAGACTGTACTGGGTTGCATGGTATTGAGATAGGCTTGCGGTAACTCACAGGCAAAGCTTTCAATGACGACAGGCGCGGCATTAGTGAATTCGGTATTTGCATCCCATGCAATGATGCTGATCCCTTGTATGATTTGCTTTGAGCGTGAGGTATCGATGGCTGGAATGAGTTGCTTGGCAACCTGTAAGTCATCAATATATAACTGGATGGTTAGTAGATATTCGTTGTGTAGTTGTTGCGCAAGACGCCAGCAGACGCCAATGTCGCCAAAGTTATCGACGATTTTGCAGAAAATATCCCAATGCGGATGGTTTAGCATGCTTCGTTATAGCAAATGGATATTGAAGCGCTTAAGCAGTTGCGCGTAACCGTAGAACAAGGCTGCGGTGAGCACAATGTACGTTAAAAGCGCTGGCCAGAATCCGAATTTTGGGAGCATCCATGCAAATACCAGGAACATTGGCAGGGTAGGAATCACATACCAAAACGTGTAGTAAGCATGGTTGGCAATTTTGCTGGCAGGCTGCTGATCGATATACAGCCAAATCAGGCTGATGATGGTAATCAATGGCAGCGCGGCCACCAAACCGCCCAGCTTATCGTTAAGTTTGGCAGCTTCAGTAATCATCACAATCACTAGCGCCGTCAGCAGATATTTAATCACTAGGTAGCTCATCGGGCTAGTATTTAATCTCGATGATTTCAAAGTTGGCTTCGCCTTTGGGCGTGCTAGCGCGCACGGTATCGCCAATCGATTTTCCTAATATGGATTTGGCCAACGGTGATACCCAGCTAATATAGCCCTTGCTGGGTTCCAGTTCGTCTTTGCCTACGATGCGATAAGTATGCTCGGTATCATCATCCAGATTGTATAAGGTGACCCATGCGCCAAAATACACTTTTTCTAGGTGTTGTTGTTGGCTCGCATCTACAATTTCAGCTAAATCCATGCGGCGCATTAAATGGCGGCAGCGGCTGTCAATTTGGCGCAAGCGCCTTTTACCGTATATATAGTCACCATTTTCACTACGGTCACCATTGCTGGCAGCCCATGATACGGTGCGGACAATTTCTGGGCGCTCAATTTTATACAGCTGATGAAACTCTGCTTTAAGTGCCTCAAAGCCTTCAGGTGTGATGTAGTTTTTTTCGTCGGTAGCAGCCATCAGGTAACTATTTACTCACTGTATCTGGTTGCGTATCAGATTCGTCTAGTAACTCTACGTCTTTGATATAAAAGCTAGTTTCACCAAAGCAGGTGGTTGGAACGCCTTTATGTTCTTCATAGATTAGACGCACGCGTTCACCAACGGTTTTGTTGATTTTTTTAGCGACGCTGGCATCCCTTACCGTAAAAAAGAACTTCTCTGCTTGCGTGCCGGGCATGGAAACTAAAATCAGCTCACCCTCGTATGTTTTGCAAACCCAACCTTTTTGCGAAAGCTTTTGTACATAGCCCGCGCGCTCGCCAGAGGAGTAAACCCAGCTTAGTGATGCCCAAGTGTACAACGCAAAAAGCGCGATGGGCACTAGCACCAAAAGGGTGAAATAAGTCATGATTTTTTTTAGTCGAGATAGCATGGTTGGTTTTAGACTTTAGGTTGTGAGTGCGGCTATTTTATTTGCCTATTACAAATAATCCAATAGAATTGTGCAATGACTTTAAACACGCTTATCCTTTGCCCATCTGCTCGTCTGGCACGCAGTATTCAAACCGACATTGCACAGCAATACCTTCAAACAGCGCAAAAGCAGTGGCATAGCCCCCAAGTGCAGACCTTATCGCAATGGTTGGAAGGTGTGATTGAAGCGGGCCTGCTCACTGGCCAGCTTCCAGTGCAGAATGCTCCTTATGCGTTAAGTGGTTTTAATGAGCAGTTGTTATGGGAAGAAGTGATTACGCAGTCACTAAAAAAGAATGCGTTTGGTGAGTTGTTTGATGTTTCTGGATTAGCTAAGGCAGCCATGGAGGCTAACCGCTACGTGGTAGCTTGGCATCTACATGTGCCGCGTGAGCATCAGGCAGAGGAAACGCGTCAGTTTTTATTGTGGCAGCAGGCGTTTCAGGCGCATTGCAGTGAGCTTAATGCGTTGGAAAGTGTGCGCTATTTGGATTGGCAGCTAACTCAACTGGAAAATGCAAACACTGTGTTGCCATCCTGCATTGCATTTGCCGGTTTTGACCAAGCTGCGCCACAAGAAAAGCGTTTGCGTGAGATTCTAATTGCGCGCGGTGTGCAAGTTGAAGATTACATCACTACTGCCAGTGAGCCTGCACAAGCGCAGCATGTAAGCTTGGAGGATGATGATGCAGAATGCCGCGCCGCTGTGGCATGGGCTGCGCAATATTTAGCGACAAAGCCAGATGCTGTGATAGCAATCGTGACGCCACGCCTGGGCGAAGTAAGAAGCCAGCTGGCAAACTTGCTGGATGATGTGTTGTACCCTGAGAGCGTGCGCCCTAGCTTGGCTGCAATGCCGCGCCCTTATAATTTTTCTTTAGGCACGCCGCTGGCACAGCAACCCGTGATTCAAGCTGCATTGCATCTATTGCGCTTGGTGACCTCTTATCAATTGGCTTACGCAGATGTTTCTGCCATGCTCCTTTCTCCATTTTGGTCTGCTAGTCAGCAGGAAGCAGACGCACGCGCGTTGCTAGATGCAAAAATGCGTGAAAAACTGCCAGCGCAGTTTACTTTGGCCAGTTTTATCACCTTTGCACAAAAGCAGCATGATGCGGGCTTGAACTTAGCGCAGTTGTTGCAAGACCTGAGCGCAGTAATGGCTGCTGTGCCCAGTAAACTGGCGCCTGCCGCACAGTGGGGCGAGATACTTGATAAATTGCTAACGCATATGCGCTGGCCGGGTGAGCGTACTATTAGTAGCTTGGAGTATCAGGCCATCAATGCTTGGCAAAAAGCATTACAGCAATTAGCGCAGTTAGATGTATTGGGGCGACGTATTTCTGCGAATCAGGCCGTGGCTTATTTGCAGCAAATATGTATCAATCAAGTATTTCAGCCAGAAACCGAACAAACACCAGCGATTCAGATTTTGGGGATTATGGAAGGCTTAAGTACACCAGTGGATGCGATTTGGTGTATGCACATGAATGACCATATTTGGCCGCCGCCAGCACGTCCTAATCCATTGCTACCTGCCTTTATTCAACGTGACGCTGGTTTGCCCAATGCGGATGACAGCATTCAGGCAACATTTGCCGCAACTATCCATCATCGTCTGATGTACTCTGCACAACAAATCACCTTCTCGAGCAGTCGTACTTCTGGAGAGAGTCTGCTGCGTGCCTCACCCTTGATGCAAAATATTTTGCATCAAGGCACTGATATGCCTTTGGCGCAGACACTGGCTGAGCAGTTAAGTGCTAACACGCATGAAGCGCTCGTGCATCTGGATGACCACAAGGCGCCGCTGGTGCAAGAGGGTGACCATGTTTCGGGTGGTACTGCTTTATTAAAGGCGCAGGCGATTTGCCCTGCCTGGGCCTTTTATCAATATCGCTTAGGCGCAAAGGCACTCAAAATCCCCACTAGTGGTTTAGATAACATCATGCGTGGCTTATTGGTGCATGACGTACTGGAGCGGTTTTGGACTAAGCGCCATTTTGCCGATTTACGTGATATGAGCGCGGAGGATTTCACCTTGGCGTTAAAACAGGCAGTGAGTTTAACCATACAAGAGTTTGCGGCAGAAACTGACGTAGCCTCCACGGCGATATTAGAGCTAGAGCATGAGCGACTGTTTAATCTGGTTGGCGATTGGCTACAGTTTGAAAAAGCACGTGGTGTAGTGTTTAAGATAGTGGATTGTGAAGTAGAAAAAATCGTACAAATTTGTGGGATTGAAGTCACACTTAAAATTGACCGAGTGCATCAGCTTGAGAACGGTGGTTTAGAGTTTATTGATTATAAAACTGGACAAACACCTAAAACCAAAAGCTGGGGTGAAGACCGCATCACTGAGCCGCAACTGCCAATCTATGCAAGTTTTTATGCAGAGAATACGCAGGCTGTCACTGGTATTTATTTTGGTATGGTGAAGGTTGCAGGCCATGCGTTTAGCGGGGTAGGTGAGGTGAGTTTTGAAACGGAGCAAGCCAAACGCAAGCCTGCATTTACACAAAACTTTGTAGATTGGGCAAGTTTGTTACAACATTGGAAAACCTCAATTGAAGACATTGCAATGGAACTTAAATCGGGGGAGGCAGCAACCCGCTTCAGCGATGCAGCTGAGCTGATGTATTGTGAAGTCACCACATTGCTCAGGTTACCAGAGCGAAAATTACAATTTGAACGGTTCCAAGCGACGAATGCACCCAATGGAAGTGTTAACGGTGCGAATGCTTCTAGAGGTGCGCTATGAGTATGGCGTACACCACCCCAGCTGAGGCTTTAGCGCTTGATGCGCAAAATCGCATACGTGCACTGGCGTTATCTTCTTTTATTGTAGAAGCACCAGCCGGCGCGGGTAAAACTGAGCTGCTGACTCAGCGTTATTTAAAGCTGTTGCAAACCGTCAATGCACCTGAAGAGATTATTGCCATTACCTTTACTAATAAGGCAGCGGCAGAGATGCGCTTGCGTATATTGGACAGTTTATTGAAAGCGGATAGCGGAGAAATACCGACACAGGCACACAAGCAGATTACTTATGAATTGAGCTTGAAGGCGCTGGAACAATCTAAGCTGAAGAATTGGCAGTTAATAGAAAATCCATCGCGCTTACGTATTTTTACCATCGATAGTTTGTGTGCTCATTTAGCGCGACAAATGCCGTTGATGAGCCGTTTTGGCGCACAGCCACAGGTGACAACCGATGCTAGTGCGCTATATGCACAAGCTGCTGAGCAGGCATTGGCGCTGGTAGATAATACTGAACATACGGATTTGGTGAAAACAGCGCTGCGCTATGTGGATAATGATAGTAACCAGCTTAAAAACCTGCTGGTTAAAATGCTAGAAAAGCGCGACCAATGGTTACATCACGCACAGCATGAGGTAGATGCCGAGCAGTTACAGCAAACCTTACGTTATTTGGTCGAGCAGGAGCTTGCCGTTGCGGAACAAGCTGTGCCAACTAGATTACAGCATTTACTGATGCCTACCGCACGTTTTGCCGCATCTCACTTGCCGTGTGACCACCCGATTGCCTTGCTGGTCGATTGGGAAACTCCGCTTGCTAAAAAACAGGAGGCCTTACCAATGTGGTGCGCCTTAGCCGAGCTACTGCTCACAGCTGGCGGTGAGCCACGTAAAGAAGGTGGCTTAAACGTGAAGGTAGGTTTCCCTGCTACTGATGAAGGCCGCGCACAGAAGTGTGCTTTGGTCGAGATTATTCAAGCTGTAGAGGACCCAGCCGCGCTATATCGTGTTAAATCGTTACCTAATTTAAGTAATGAGAATGCCAGTTGGCAAATTATCACCACACTGTCTAAATTGCTCACGCTCGCTGTGGCTGAGCTGTGGCTAGTGTTCCAACGTGCAGGTGAGGTGGATTTTGTGGAGATTGCACAGCGTGCAACCCATGCATTGTCTGATCATTTTGGTGAACCTACTGAGCTGGCGCTAAAGCTAGATTATCAAATTCAACATTTATTAGTGGATGAGTTTCAAGATACTAGCCCTAGCCAAGTGGCATTAATAGAACAGCTCACTTTAGGTTGGCAGTTTGATGATGGACGTACTTTGTTTGCGGTGGGTGACCCAATGCAGTCTATCTATCGCTTCCGTAAAGCGAATGTTGGCTTGTTTATTGAGGCCACAGATAACGGAATCGGTAATATCCATTTAGAGCGCTTGCAACTCTATCGAAATAACCGGTCTTGTCCCGCCATCATTAGCTGGATCAATCAGACCTTTGCGCCAATCTTTCCTTTGCATGACGAGGTGACACAGGGCGCGATTCATTATCGGCCATTTATCGCGACCAAGCAGGAGTTGCCCGAGGCGGGTGTGGTGATGCACCCAATCATTAAGCAAGCGGATGAAAGCTACGAAGATGCTGCGCAGCGTGAGGCAGAAGCGGTGATTGCTGCCATTCAAGCGGAGCGCAGTGCGCATCCTGGGCAAAAAATCGCGGTACTGGTACGCTCGAAAAAGCATTTATCACAGCTGGTAAGCCAGTTAAGGCGCGAGCATCAGGATATTCCGTTCCAAGCGGTGGAGATTGAAGCCTTGGAAGGGCGGCAGATTGTGCAGGACTTGCTTTCTTTGATGCATGCACTGCATCATCGGGCAGACCGTGTGCACTGGCTGGCTATTTTACGTGCGCCTTGGTGCGGCCTTACGTTGCATGATTTATATGCGCTAGCCGGTCGCGACCATTACCGTACGGTCTGGTCACTAATGCTGGATGATAACGTGGTTGCAGGTTTATCTGCAGACGGCCAAACGCGCTTGCTGCATCTACGTGAGGTGTTGGCTGAAGCCTTTGCCAGCCAAGGCCGTATGGCTGTGAGCCGCTGGATTCGGGGTGTGTGGTTGATGCTGAATGGAACAGACTGCTTGTGGGATCCTGCGGATGTGGTGGATGTGCAGGCGTTCTTTACCTGTTTAGACGGTTTGGACCGTAGTAATCAGTTTTCACCAGAGCGCATGGAAACTGAAATCACCAAGCTCTTTGCCGCACCAGATAGTCATGGTGAGCACCTGCAAATGATGACGATACATAAATCCAAAGGCTTAGAGTTTGATACCGTGATGTTGCTGGGGTTAGGCGCGCCAACTGGCGGTAACAATACAGATAAGCCACTAGTGCTGTGGGAAGAGGTGAAAACGCCGAATACCCATGAACTGCTTGCCGCGCCTTATATTCCTAAAGGTGCGCGTGATAAAGATAAGGTAAGCCCTTATGATTACTTAGAATCACGTGAGAAAGCGCGTGATGCTAATGAATCTGCGCGCGTGCTTTATGTGGCGGCAACGCGAGTAGAGCGCAAACTACACTTGTTTGGCATTGCCAATCAGAATGCTAAGGGAGAGATTAGCCCGACTAAGAACACATATTTAGACTTACTTTGGAAAGCAGTTGCACCCGTATATGAAGCGGATTTACAACTGGCCAACGACCAGCAAGCAAAGGCTGATATTGCAGATTTTACGCCGCAATTAGTAAGGCTGGCTCAGCCCGCAGTGCCAGCGATATTGCAATCAAACAAGGCGACGCCTAGCTATACGAAGCCAAATGTGAAACCCAGCTACAATAGTAACTTAGAGGCGGATGTAGGTACCTTAGCGCACCGTTACATGGAGTTAATTGCACAGCAAGGATTGATACACTGGAGTGCTGCGCGCATTGCTACATTAGCGCCTGCAATGCAGCATTGGCTACGCCAGCAGGGTCATGCCTTAACGGCAGCTAACGATGGTGCAGCAACGGTGGTGCGCATCTTGCAGCAGACATTAAATAGTGCTGATGGGCAATGGGTGCTGCAGGCACGTTCCGAAGCCGCATCTGAGTTGCCGATTACTTGCAGCCAGCAAGATACAGTGAAAAGCTATGTGATAGACCGTACTTTTATCGAGGATGGCATACGCTGGATTATTGATTACAAATCGGTGAGCCTTGCGCCTGATGTTACAAAGGCTGAGCTTGATGCAGCAAGTGCACCGTATTTTACCCAGCTAGAAAACTACGCCATGTTATTTGCACACGAAGCACTGCCGATTAAGAAAGCAATATTATTTTTAAGTATTGGTAAATTGGTCGTGGTATCAAATTAACCGTGATTAAAAATTAAAATGGTAATCCAAAGGCTAAATTCAAATTAGAAACCAGGGTTGTGTGTTGCTCTGAGACATAAAGCAATTAAAGCGTGCTCAAATTTCGTTAAGCTAATTTAAGGTAAAGTTGCTTTGCGTGTCGTTCAGAAGTTGTTCGAACTCATCTGCTGGGACGGGTTTTGAGTACAAATAACCTTGTGCAAAATCACAGTCAGCATTGCGCAATAAATCTCGTTGTTCATGGGTTTCTACTCCTTCAGCAATCACTTTCATGCCCAACTTGTGCGACATTTCAATAATTGCCTCGCATAGCACCATATCACTTGAATTAGGGATGATGTTAGAGGTAAAAGAACGATCAATCTTGACGTAATCTATATCAAATTTTCGTAGATAGGCGAGTGATGAATAGCCAGTGCCAAAATCATCAATCGCGATTTTTATGCCAGCTTCTCTGAAAGCATTTAATTGGTTAATCACAGAGTCTCTGGCATCAAGCAGCAGGCCTTCTGTGATTTCGACAATAAAGTTTTCGCCAGATAAACCTAATCGATTTAGTTGTTCAATCCAATTAATACAATTGTCATGGACGCTTCTAAACTGGACAGGAGACTTATTTACACTCACTTGTAAATTAGGATGGCGTTGTTTCCATTTCACGGTTTGTGCGGCAACCTCATTAAACAGCCAGTCGCCAATATCTACAATTAAACCAGTATCTTCTGCAACAGGAATAAACTCATCAGGACTTACTATGCCACGTACAGGATGTTGCCACCGTATCAGTGCCTCAGCCTTAAATACAGCCCCTGTCTCGAGATCTACAATTGGCTGATAATAAACACGGAATTGGTTGTCATTTAACGCGCCCCACAAATCGCTGATTAAGCGCATGCGCTTGAGTGCCTCTTCTTGCATCATTGGTGTGAAATACTGAAAACGATTCCGGCCGTTTTCTTTAGCAGCGTACATGGCTTGGTCAGCATTTTTGAGCAGTAGCTCCACTTCATCACCATCTTTCGGGAAGTTGCTAATCCCGATGCTGGTTGAGACATGGATTACTTCATCACCCAAATAAAATGGGCTTGTCATTTTATCTAAAATATCTTGCGCAATTCGTTCGATATTGATTTGGCTGTTCACGTCATTCAAAATTATCGTGAACTCGTCACCACCCATACGTGCCACGGTGTCAGACTCGCGAACGCAACTTTCTAAACGACGTGCTACATTTTTAAGTAACATATCCCCTAAATCATGGCCTAGTGAGTCGTTGACCTCTTTAAATTTATCTAAATCTAAAAACATCAGCGTCACAGTTTGCCCGGTACGCTGTGCTTTTTTTATGTCTTGTCTAAGACGATCGAGAAACAATACGCGATTAGGTAACCCTGTGAGTTGGTCGTAGTGTGCAAGATGCGTGACTTGGGCTTCTGATGTTTTGCGGTTAGTAATATCGGTATGCGTGCCAATCATCCGGATGGGTTTGCCATCTTCAGATCTGCTTACTACCATGCCACGACTTAACGTCCATTTCCAGCTGCCATCTTTACAACGTAGACGAAACTCAGAGGTATAAACATCCTTATCACCCACAAAATAATCTTGTACATCATTCACCAATATGTCTAAATCATCTGGGTGTACCAGTTGCTTGCCAGCTGTAGCGTTGGGTGCTATTTCATCGTCTGCGTAACCGTAAATCTCATGCCAGCGTGCTGAGCGAAAAACATAATCAGAGGGGATGTCCCAATCCCAGACACCGTCACCAGAGCCTTCGAGGGCAAACTTCCAACGTTCCTCGCTTACTTGTAGAGATTGTTCTATTTGCTTTTGTTTTTGTAGCGTTTTGTTGAAAAGTGAGTAGAGGATAACTGCGGTTACCAGCACAAAAGCGACACCTTTATAGGTGTTAAAGATTGAAAACTCTTCGTGGTTGGTAATCAGCTTAAATAGTGCTGAATCTGTCGTGAGTACCCATAGCAAGGCAATTGCAAGGTAAATGCCTACGATGCGCAAAACGACTAAATCAAGCTTGAATATTTGTTTACTGAAGAGCTTTTTCACACCATTACGCCTTTGCCTACATATAGTCACTATTGTAAATTGATTTTACTGGCTTAAAAGATTTACTTTTATTTTTTGATAAAAGCGAATATTGCATTGCTAATTTTTTGCAAATTAATGATTTATATAGGATATATTTATTTTTTGGGGATTGGTTTTAGATAGCCAATGTGTCGTAGCTTAAGGCACGACAAAATAAATCGCACAGAATGATGTGAAGAGTCACCAGATTCTGTGCGAATAACCTTATATGAACTCTTTTAGTAAACTCTTCACAAAGTCGGCACGCAAGTTGATGGCTTCTAGCGCGACAGATACGCGCAATTTATCTGGGCCATTCATGCGGCATCGTTTATCACGCTGCAGCAAGTTGATTAGTTTTAGCGGATCGATATCGGCTCTCGGGTTAAACTGCAACTGAATCGCCGCATCCGATGCATCAATCTTGATAATCCCTAACGGTTTTGCGGCAATACGCAGGCGGTGACATGCCATCAATGCCTCGCCTTGCTCTGGAAGTAAGCCAAAGCGGTCAATCAGCTCTTCTTGCAAGCTGTCCAAGCTGTCATCATCATTGCAGTTGGCTAAGCGTTTATAAATCACTAGGCGTTCGTGCACGTCAGGACAGTAATCATTGGTCAACAACGCAGGCGTATGCAGATTGATTTCAGTGGTCACGCCCAGTGGCGCATTTAAATCAGGCTCTTTGCCTGCTTTCAGTTGCTTCACGGCATGGTTGAGCATATCAGCATATAAGTTAAAGCCAATTTCCTGCATTTCACCACTTTGTGAGTCGCCTAGCAGTTCACCAGCACCGCGAATCTCTAAATCGTGCATGGCTAGGTGGAAACCTGCGCCCAGGTCTTCCATCAGCTGAATCGCATCCAGACGTTTTTGCGCTTGTACGGTAATTTTACGGCCTGCGTCAGTCAGCAGGTAAGCGTAAGCTTGATGGTGTGAGCGCCCAACGCGGCCACGCAGTTGGTGCATTTGCGCCAAGCCAAACATATCCGCTTTATTCATGATGATGGTGTTGGCGGTTGGCACATCAATACCGGTTTCAATAATGGTGGTGCATAGCAACAAGTTGTAGCGCTGGTGGTAAAAATCACGCATCACATGCTCTAGCTCGCGCTCGCGCAGCTGCCCGTGTGCTAAGGCGATGCGGGCATCTGGCAAAATGCGTTCCAACTTCTCGCGCATAGAGTGTATGGTGTCCACTTCATTATGCAGGAAATACACTTGTCCACCACGTTTAAACTCGCGGGTGACTGCCTCACGGATAATGCCCTCTGAGTATTCGGTATGGAATGTTTTAATGCTTAAGCGTTTTTGCGGTGGGGTAGCAATCACGCTGAACTCGCGTAGCCCCTCCATCGCCATGCTTAAGGTGCGTGGAATTGGCGTAGCAGTGAGCGTGAGTACGTCTACCTCTGCACGCAGTGCTTTGAGTTGTTCTTTTTGACGCACGCCAAAGCGATGCTCTTCATCCAGTATCACCAGGCCTAGATTTTTAAAGCGCACGTCTTTTTGAATCAAGCGGTGCGTACCGATGATAATGTCGATTTCTCCCGCTTCTAGGCCGCGCAATGCTTCCGCTTGTTCTTTAGCGGTTCTAAAACGTGAGATTTCAGCAATCTTAATCGGCCATTCGGCAAAACGGTCGCTAAAGTTATTAAAGTGTTGCTCAGCCAGCAGAGTGGTGGGCACTAATACAGCCACCTGACGCCCGCCCATCACCGCGACAAAGGCTGCACGCAATGCAACCTCGGTTTTACCAAAGCCCACATCACCGCATACCAGCCTATCCATGGGGCGACCAGATTGCATGTCTTTAATCACGTTTTCAATGGCTTCTAGCTGATCTGCAGTTTCCTCAAACGGAAAGCCTTCGCAGAACGCCTCGTAATCCTGGAGGCTCAAAGTAAAGGCATGGCCGCGTCTGGCAGCGCGTTGCGCATAAAGGTTGAGTAGCTCTGCAGCGGTATCACGGATTTGTTTTAATGCTTTTTTCTTGGCTTTTTCCCAGCTGCCGCTACCTAGGCGGTGCAGTGGTGCAGATTCCGGTGGGCCACCTGAGTAACGTGAGATTAGGAATAGCTGAGAAACCGGTACATACAGTTTGTCGTCACCGTAATATTCTAGTAGCAAGAACTCAGTTTCACCTTCGCCTAGGTCTAGGTTAATCAAGCCTTTATAGCGGCCTACACCGTGCTGCTCATGGACGACTGGGTCGTTGATGCGCAGCTCAGATAGGTCTTTGAGCATGCCTTCGGTGCTGCGAGCTTTTTCTTTCTCGCGACGGCGCTGCTGGCGCACGGTGGCAGCGTACAGTTCGGCCTCGGTGATAATGGCAATAGACTGTGCATGATTATCTTCAAATGCCATCCCGCGATGTAATGTGCTAACACCTAGCATTACGCGTGCATCGCTGGCTTGGAACTCTGCCCAAGTCTCACAGATAGCGACTTTTAAGCCATGCTCGGCAAATAACTGCGCCATGGTTTCACGGCGGCCTAAGCTTTCTGCCACAATCAGGATACGGCCCTTAAATTCGCTGATAAAAGCAGTTAATTTATGTAGTGGCTGTTCGGCACGGCGCTCAATATCAAGCGCAGGTAGGTTGCTAGCACCTTTGGCTGTCTCAGAATCCGTACTGAGTACTACTCTGGCAAATGAGTGTGTGGCGGCGAAAAAGTCATCTGTTTTAATCAGTAACTTTTCTGGCGGTAGAAGCGGACGTTCAGCGTCATGGGCCAAGGTGCGGTAGCGTGATTGCGCTTCACGCCAAAACTGCTGTGCGCTAAAGTCCAGATCACCATGTAGGCATAACAAACTGTCAGCTGCCAGATAATCTAGTAAAGTGGCCGTTTGTTCAAAGAATAATGGTAAATACCACTCAATACCGCCAGAGGCGATGCCTTTGCTTACATCTTTATAGATCTTTGCACGTTGCGGGTCACCTTCAAATGCCTCGCGGAACTGGCTACGGAACTGTGCAATCCCAGATTCATCCAGTGGGAACTCGCGCGCAGGGAGTAGCCTGATTTCGGGTACTGGGTATAAGCTGCGTTGGGTATCTACATCAAAAGTGCGGATAGTTTCGATCTCATCATCGAACAAATCAATTCTATAGGGCAGGGCAGAGCCCATCGGGAATAAATCGACCAAACCGCCACGCACGCTGAACTCACCATGCGAGATTACCTGCGTCACATGGTGATAGCCTGCTTCTGCACATTGCAACCTTAACGCTTCAATATCTAACGTTTGCCCTTTTTTGAGCATAAAGGTATTTGCGCTT
>CAZZDN010000040.1:0-14411 GCA_964652655.1 uncultured Methylotenera sp. | reverse complement strand
ATCGTAAGCCAGCAACTGCATTTTCTCTGTAAATATTAGCGCTTGTTGCGCTATGTCACCATGGATGTCTAGATCTTGATGCTCTTGCGTGGGTAATGTGCTCAGGTAGAGTTCTATCCATTCATAATGACACAGTGCTTGCAGATAAGGCGGTAGCGCTAGATTCGTCTGCGCCAAAAAAGCTAAGAACTCTTCTGGAATTTTACGAAATAGTGGCGTGTTGGCGGAATGCTCTTTCATAAAGGTGCGCACTAGTTTTAACCAGCTTGTTTTTCCTATAGTTTTACGTGCCACTGGAAAACATGCGGAAACAGCCTCTAGCAGATTGTTGAATACAATTTCATCATAAACTGCCATGCGCTCAGGCTCTACGCCAGCTGGAATAGGTTGCGACTTATGGTCGCGAATGCGGGCACTAAACGCGAGTTGATATTGCTGGAAGCTAGGTAGTAGGGTTGTCATGATGATGGTATTGGTTTAAATCATCAGTGGGCTGAGTGCGTTTGCTTCTGGCTTAGTTTGACGATGAATTGCCTGATGTTGTATATCGGCAATTTTGTTCACTTCCTGCATTAGAATCTCTAACGCAGGAATATTACTATCGCGTTCCAGTAAGGTGGGGAATACACCGAATAAGTCATAGGCGTGTTTCAGTAGTGACCAAACAGGATCAATGACATTTTCTCCATGGGTATCGATAAGTAAGTCTGCTGATTGTTGGTAATGGCCTGCGATATGGCTATAAATAATGCGTTCTTGCGGTATGCCACGTAAAAATGTGAGTGGGTCAAAGTCGAAATTCACACTATTGACGTATATGTTATTGATATCTAGGTGTAAGAGGCAGTCTGCCTCGCTAAGTACGGCGTTAAGAAAATCCAGCTCACTCATTTCTGAGATGGGGGCAGCTACATAATAAGATGCGTTTTCGATACCGATACGTCGCCCCAATAAATCTTGCGTCTGGCGGATACGCTCTGCAACATAATGCACTGCCTCTTCAGTAAAAGGGATGGGTAGTAAGTCGTATAAATACCCTTGTTTACCTTGGTATGCGTCTGTGCAATAACTTAAGTGCTCGGTATAAATATCAATTTTGTAATGATCTAGGAAGTGTTTTACCTGATGCAAGAAATCATTATTTAGCGGGCTGATTCCACCTAATGATAAACACAGGCCGTGGCATACAATCGGGTAACGCGCTGCAAACCAATCTAACTGTTTTGATGCTTTACTTCCAGCGTTAATCCAATTTTCTGGTGCGATTTCAACAAACTGAATATTCGAAATTAATGTTTGATTGTAGTGAGATTGAATCTGGGGTATGAGCTCCCGCTTTAACCCCAGACCTGCACCATGAATTTGATTGCGATGCATCATGCGTTGCTTGCGGATTCAATATGCATGCTGTGAAGCGGTTGTTTATTTCTTTTCACCACCACATGCGCCTTCTTTGGCTTTTTCACCACCGCAAGTGCCTTCTTTCATTTTTTCGCTACTGCCACACTTACCTGCGCCACATTTCCCATCTTTCATTTTCATTTCTTTGGCTTTCTCAGCACTCCCGCATTTGCCTGTGCCACATTTGCCGTCTGTTGATTTTGCATCGTGTGCATCTGCGACTTGATAGCCGTTTGAGAGTGTTTTTAACGCAAAAGGGTTTTCTGCTGCATTGACTGATGCTGTTGCCAAACTAAGTGCTAGTGCGCCACCAACGGCAAGAGAGAGTGTTTTTTGTGCCTTGTTCATTATCTTTTCCTTTAGATTAAATGAGTGAATATTTATTTTGTTTAAGCAAGCTAAGATTTTCAACATAGCGTTATCTAAACGATTGCGCTATTGAACGTGCTGATCTGACTTTAGCTTTTCAGCAATTCTCGTTTTTGCATCTAATGGGAGCTGAATAGCGCTATCATTTTCTATGTTAGATACTATTTTAAGCAATCCGATATGCAATGTTTTCAATTGTTTCTTGAACCGATTGCATGCACCACACATCATAAGATGTAGTCGGAGTTGTATAAGTTCATACCAAGACAAAGGACGGTCCAAAGACTGTGAGATAAGTTTGCTGGCTTGTTTGCAGGTCATCATCCTCATTACCTAACCTTTAACCCAGTTTATCTCGAGGCATTTTCTTAACACCATCCTAGCTCTATACAACATTACCCAAGCATTGGTCGGCGTAATTTCAAGTTCCTTACAAATATTTTCATTCTCCATTTCATGTACGTCACGCAGCATAAAAATAGCTTTCAGTTTCTTGGGTAGTTTTTGCATGCAACTATCCAACACGCTAAGAAACTGGCTTTGTTCCAGCGCATGGTCTGGCATATCAAAAGATTGCGGCTTATCTAGCCAATGGCCGGTTTTATCGAAGAAGTCATCCATGCTATCTTCACCAGCGTCTAAATCTATCAGGTCTGATACTGGCTGTTCTCGTATCAGTTTGCGCTGTATATCCACTATTTTGTGTTTGAGTATGCCGGTGAGCCAAGTGCGCACAGCAGAGTCACCTTCAAAACTGTTGTGCTTAATCGCTGCAAGCATGGTTTCTTGTACGGCATCTTCCGCCTGATGCGTATCTTTTAAACGGGCGAGGGCAAAACGATATAGGTAATCCCCATGCTGATTCAGCCAATCATTGACATTGCTATGCATATTAGGCGGTAACCCTTTGCTGTAATAAGCCAAGATAGTGTGTTGAGTCTAATGGTGTGTTGTTGCGTTGCGATTGCCATATGGTTTCAGCGAGGCAATCTAATATATCGTGCTGCGCAAAGTGTTGATCGTCGTGTTTTTGTTTAAGCTGTTCGTAAATGGCTTTGATACCGATGGGCTGGTTAATGGCGATTTGCTCAATCACTGACAAATGCAGGCTTAAGTGCAGAAATGGATTAGTTTCCCCCATTTCAGGAAAATACTGCTGCTGCATATAGCGCTCAGGTGCTTCTAATATGGCGTGATATTCAGGGTGCATTTGCATCACCTCGACCGCAATTTTTTCTAAATCGGTGAGTGGCGCTTGCTGCTTAAATTTTGCCCATGCGTCAAATAAGAATTGTCTGGCTTGGTCGCGGCTGGGGTTATATAAACTCATAAAATACCTACGTAAATTTACCTAGAGTGCTGCAAATAATGAAAGAACAGTGGAATAAGGCAATAATTGATTTTTCCCATGAATACAGGCAATTTCACCGTTACCATAAAAGCCTAATAATGGCATATTGGCAAAGCGATTAGTCACGATTTTTAAGTCGAGGTCTTCTCCATTATATAGATAGGGGCCACGCCCAAGGCATGAAAATAATAAGCCAAAATCCGGGGCGCTGCCTAGCTCTGTAGCAAGCTTATCCGTAACTAATGCCATATCGGTCTGGGCACTGCTGGCGTTACGGAATGCCCAGCTTAAATATTGTCCTGCGGGAATGGCGTGGGCGAGCGTAATACTACCACCTGCTTCGTCACAGCTAATGATGCTCGTTTGCTGATAGTTCCCTTCCTCGATGGCTTCAACGCTATCAGCATACACTGCCATGATTAAGTGCAGCGGTAAGGGTTCTGCTGTTTGTTGGTAATTATCCCATGCCTTTTGCAAAGACTTCATCGCGCTATGCGTGCCTAGCTGCTGTAAATCGAACTGCTGGCAGCTTTTTACCAGTTTTGGTGAACTGAGTAGCTTTAAGCCGTGCGCGGGCTGCGTTGCCATCTTTACGCCAGAGATGAACATTTCAATGTGGCCAGTCACATCTCCCTTTGCATTTTGCCATACTGAGAATGGGCCACGTCCGGTCACATCTCCCGAGATGCCACCATAGCGGGTGTGATGGTTTAGCCATGTGTTGTTAACGGCACTTGGAGCCGCGATTGTGAGGAGCGGTTGCTTTGCCTGATTGTTACGTGCTAATTCTAAATTAACCCCATCACCAAAAACCATCGCAGCAGCGGCTGGTGTATCCAACACCCAATCTTCTTCAGTAAAAATGCCGGTTGCTGAACAACCTGCCACCTGCGTACATGCTGCCGCCTTAGCCGCTGCTTTAATGGCGGCTTGAGGATTGCTGGCAAACTCGGAAGTTAATAACAATAACACTGCGTTTGCACGCGTGATATTGGCTTTTTGCATGGCATTAGTGACGGCCTGTGCTGCGAGCGTTGGCAACGCTTGGCGTCCTAATACTATGCTGGTGGCAACTTTCATTGGTCGGCAGATTTAACGCTGGGTGATATATCGTACTCTTTTGCCTGATATTCACATAGGTCTTCTATACAGCATTCCGCACACTTCGGTTTGCGGGCGGTACATACATAGCGCCCATGCAAAATGAGCAGATGATGGGCATCTTGCATAAACGCTGCTGGGATAGTTTTGACGTACTTCTTTTCTACTTCCAGGACGGTTTTGCCTGTTGCCAGCCTAATACGGTTACCTAGCCTAAATAAATGGGTGTCTACGGCGATGGTTGGTTCACCAAATGCAGTATTGAGTACGACATTAGCCGTTTTGCGGCCAACACCCGGTAAAGCTTCTAATGCGGTACGTGAGTGAGGGACTTGCGATTGGTGTTGCTGTATCAGTATTTGGCAGGTGGCTAAAATATTTCTAGCTTTAGCGTGATATAAGCCTATGGTTTTAATATAGCTTTCTAATGTTTCCAACCCGAGTGCCAACATGGCTTCTGGAGTATTCGCGACAGGAAAAAGCCGATCAGTCGCTAGATTCACACTTTTGTCGGTAGCTTGGGCAGAGAGCATCACTGCAATCAGCAGTTCAAATGTACTGCTATACTTGAGCTCGGTAGCAGGGTTAGGGATAGCTTGTTGTAAGCGTTTAAATATCGCTAGGCGTTTTGCAGCATTCATTAATTGCGCCTAGTGATTAAGCGTTGGGTGTTGCTTGAAGCTCTGCCGTTGTGTTCAGCCCATCATGCGTGCTGTCTTTCGCTTTGTTTCTAATATCAACCCAGTTACGTGCTGCGATGAGTAAACCCAAGCCTAAAAAAGCACCAGGTGGTAATACGGCTAGTAAGAATCCGTGGTAATCAGGAATCACCGTGAGGACGAACTGCTTGGCAGACGGACCAAATACTAAATCTAATCCAGAGAACAAGGTACCTTTACCTACAACTTCACGCATTCCCCCCAGTAGCCCTAGTACTAAAGTTAAGCCTATGCCCATCATAAATCCATCTAAAATAGAAGGGATAGGCGCATTTTTAGCGGCAAACGACTCAACACGGGCGAGCACGATGCAGTTCACTACAATGAGTGGGATAAATATGCCTAAGACTTTATGCAGTGGGTGTGCAAATGCATTGATAGATAAATCAATCACGGTAACGAGTGCCGCAATCACCAAAATAAATACAGGGACGCGAATCTCGTTTGGGACATACTTGCGTACAGGAGAGATTGCACCATTTGCTGCGGCCATCACCAGCACAGTCGCTAACCCAAGGCTAACACCATTTACTACAGATGTCGTCACTGCTAAAGTTGGGCACAGGCCGAGTAATTGGACTACACCAGGATTTTGTTTCCAGATACCATTGAGAGTGATTTCTTTATACATACTCATGTTTAATCCTTACTAGGCTGTACTTCACCTACCGTTTTACTTGCTAACAACTGTGACTTATTTTCATTGAAAAACTGAAGTGCTTTTGCCATTGCTTTTACAATGGCTCGAGGCGTAATCGTCGCACCTGCCATGTATTCAAACTTGCCACCATCTTTAGTCACTGCCCATTGTTGGGTCGCTGTTTTAGCTAAAGATTCATCATTAAATTGTGTAATCCAATCATCCCGCTCGATTTCGATATAGTCACCTAAGCCTGGCGTTTCTTTATGTGTGAGGACTCGCACCCCGCTGACTGTGCCATCTGCGCGAATTGCAATAAGCAATTTAATGTCACCAGCATAACCGTCATGGGCAATTGCTTCTAGAATGACACCAGCAGGTTCGTCACCAAGTTTGGCAATATTCGCTTTGCTTGGTGTTCGGTTACCAAGTAATGGGTTTGGTGGAATCATTAACTCAGTTTTTAATAAATCATTGTCATAAGTTTGATGAGGCAGAATCTGAGAGAAAAGTGCTAAACGTGCTTCCGCCTCGCTCGCCTCAATTGGTGCGCGGGTAGTGATGAAAGTGGAGTCAAGGATTGCCGTGCCTACTAGCGCAAATGCTGTGAGCGTACTTGCTGTTTTAATCGTGTGTTTAATGAGCGTGTCTGACATTACGTTTTCCTATTGCCTGTGTCCAAATACGCGTGGTTGTGTATAAGCATCAATCAATGGCACGCACATATTCATGATTAACACTGCAAACGCAACGCCATCTGGGTAGCCACCATAGACTCGAATCAAATAAGTCAGTACGCCAACGCCTGCTGCAAAGTAAAGCTTGCCTTTTGGTGTTGTCGGGCCGCTTACTGGATCTGTAATAATAAAGAAGGCGCATAGCATGGATGCACCGCTCATTAGATGGAATTCTGGTCTAGCAAAGTGAGTTGGGTCAACAAAGTTAAATATCAATGCAATTAAAGCTAACGCAGCAATAAACGCTGTGGGGAGATGCCATGAAATGATACGTTGCTGAATTAAGTACAGTCCGCCAAGTAGATAGCTGGCTGTGACAATCTCACCGCCCTTTGCGCCAAAGTGACCAAAAATAGAGGCCTGTGTAATATTGTTTACTTCATGATTAAGCATCAGTTGTGTTTTTAAATAGTCGAGAGGCGTGGCTGAAGTGACCGCATCCATTTGAATGCCGTTAGGTAAAGTGTTCGCTAAAATTAGTTTGAATTGATCAACCAAGCCCAGTGGCGCCTCAGCGAGAGAGAGTGGTGTAGGCCACTTAGTCATGATGACCGGAAATGAAATCAATAACACTGCATAGCCTACCATCGCTGGGTTAAACGGGTTGTAACCTAATCCGCCATAAAGTTGTTTAGCAATTGCGATTGCGAAGAAAGTGCCTACAACGACCAGCCACCAAGGGGCTAAAGGTGGTAATGCGAGTGCCAGTAACCAAGCAGTGACTACGGCACTTAAGTCCGCAAGGCTAGGTGCAATAGGGCGCTGTCTAATCTTTAAGATTGCTGCTTCGGCGATTAAAGCTGTTACCGTCGCTAGTGATAGCGTTAAGAGAATTCCACCGCCATAAACCCAGTAATAAGCAAAAATACCAGGTACAAGTGCTAATAGCACTTTAAGCATAATCACGCTAACAGTAGGTGCATCAGTGATGTAAGGTGAGCGATTCAAGAGTTCTATCCTATTAACAATTGGGCTAATAATGAAGTCATTTAGCTATTCATCAGAGTCTTTGGTTTCGACCATCTGTTTTGCCTTGGTGCGTATAGCCTCGATTTCAGAGATTTCAGCTTTGACTTTAGGGCTAAGATTGTCAGTATTCTTGGGCGCCAAGCCAGCTTGAGCCGCTGCTAGCTTTTGCGCTTTGGCACGCTCAATTGCTGCTGCAATCAATGCTTGCTTATCTTTTTTGGCCTGATCTTCTTTTGCTTGTGCTTCAGTGGTGTTTTTTGTCGCAATGACAGCTGCTCCATCTTCTTTAATTACTTCTATATTCGCTTTGTCTTGTGTGGCAACAGAAGCAGCTTTTGCTGAGTCATCGACATCCGTCTGAGGGCTATCAGATTTTGTGCCGTCTGCTTTTGCCGCTGCAAGCTTGAGTGCTTTAGCTCGCTCTACGGCGGCAGCAATTGCAGCTTTTTTGGCTTCGTCAGCCTCTGTATGCCCTGCTGTTCTTTCTTTCTCTGCTTTTACTGGTTCCGGTTTCGCTTCGTCATTTTTTGCACTTGCTGCACGCTCTGCGTGTTTTTGTGCGCGCTCCAGTTTTTCACGTTCAATACGTGCCAGCCTAAACTCATTGCGCTCGCGCGCAAGATTCGCTGCTTCTTGTGCTTTATCAACAGCGATAATTTCACTTTTTGCATAGCGATAATATTGCACGAGAGGAATATTGCTTGGGCACACGTAAGTGCAACAGCCGCATTCAATGCAGTCAAACAAATGGTAATCTCGTGCTTTCTCAAGATTGTCCGATTTCGCAAACCAATACAACTCTTGCGGCTGTAAATTCACTGGGCACGCGTCTGCGCATCGTGTGCAACGTATGCATGGCTGTGCTGGTGGCGGTGGCGCAAATAAAGTTGGACTAGCCGCGATGATACAGTTGGCTGCCTTAGTGATCGGGACATTAATACTTGGCAGGTCAAAGCCCATCATCGGGCCTCCCATGACAAAGTGGGTTGTATCTGGTTTGGCGCCACCTGCTGCGGCAATCACTAGTGGTAAAGGTGTCCCAAGCAGCACTTCAAAGTTTTGAGGCGCTTCTACATTGCCTGTCATCGTCACAATGCGGCTGACACTGGGCTCGCCAAACGTGAAGTAACGGTAAATAGCCAATACTGTTGCTACATTAAATACTTGAATGCCGACTTCAGTTGAGCGTTGATGATGGGGTACTTCAACGCCTAATAGCAGATGGATTAACCTGCGTGCATCTCCACTCGGATAGAGAGTTGGCACAGTAGTGACGGTAGCATTCGCTAGTTTTTGGCTAGCGAGTGTCATGGTGTTGGTTGCTTCAGGCTTATTATCTTCAATACCGATAATGACTTTGTCTGCGCCAAGGAGATGTTGCACTATCTCAACGCCATGCATGATTTCGTCAGCACGTTCACGCATCAGCATATCGTCACAGGTGATGTATGGTTCACACTCTGCTGCATTGATAATCAGTGTATGAATGGCAGATTTACCGTCTTTACGTAACTTAATGTGTGATGGAAACGTTGCACCACCTAAACCTACGATACCCGATGCACGTAAGCTAGTGATCAGCTCGTTGATGTCTGTATTTTTCCAGTCAATCGGGCTAAGTGGTTTCCACTGGTCTTTTCCGTCTGGCGTCATCGTGATACACATATCCGGTAAGCCAGAAGGGTGAGGAATCACTGCTTCCTCAATCGCGCGAATCGTGCCAGAAGTCGGCGCGTGAATGGCGGCGGAAACAGTGCCCTCTGCCTCAGCAATCAGCTCGCCTTTTAACACATAGTCACCAACTTTTACTTTGATTTTGGGGACATGACCTACGTGCTGACGTAATGGTAGCGTAAGTGTTTCTGGAATCGGAAGTTGCGCAATCGGTCGTGTGGTAGATTCATGTTTGTGGCCGTCTGGGTGAACCCCGCCATGAAACTTATGCACAGTATTGCTTGTTTCTGAAGTCAGCCCTTTTATGAGCTTGCTGGCAAATTGAATGATGTTATTCATGATAATGCCTTGCCTTGATTCGCAGGCAACGCCTTAATTGGGAAAACAGGATACTTCCACTTCCAGTTATCTGGAGTTTCAGCGACAGGCTCCATCGTGATGCAGTCCACAGGGCATGGTGCTAAGCACAGTTCGCAACCAGTGCATTCTGATGCAATAATCGTATGCATATGTTTAGCGGCGCCCAGAATGGCATCAACAGGGCATGCTTGGATGCACAATGTGCAACCAATGCAGGTGGCCTCATCAATAAAAGCCACGGATTTTGGTTTGGGTAAACCATGTTCGGCATTGAGTGGTTTATATTCCACCCCTAGTAGGTCAGCCAGGGCATGCACGCCTGCATCACCGCCAGGCGGACATTGGTTGATATCTGCCTCGCCATTTGCTATTGCCGTTGCGTAGGGTTTGCAACCTGGGTAGCCACACTGGCCACACTGGGTTTGTGGAAGAATGGCATCAATGCGTGCGATTAATGGGTCACCATCTACCTTAAAAAGTAAAGCCGCAATACCTAACAAAATGCCTAGCACTAAAGCTAGCCCAAGCATAATGTAAATGGAGGTCAGTAACATATCGCTAATTTATGATTTCTATTTTTTGATTTTTAGTTAAATAAAATGACTTAATATTTTTGGGAGCTATCTGAACTGGGTTGATCACAGGCCAATCTCCGCACAATACTTAAATTACTAGCTATTAGTATTTATCAAGCCCCATAAAACCCATAAAGGCAAGACTCATGAGTGCCGCTGTAATCATGCCAATCGCAGAGCCTTTGAATGCCAATGGCACGTCTGCACCTTCTAAGCGTTCTCGCATCGATGCAAATAGAATCAATACCAGTGAAAAGCCAAGCGCGCCACCTAGTCCAAAAAATAAAGACTCTAGGAAGCTATGACTTGCCTGAGCGTTTAATAATGGAATGCCAAGTACAGCACAGTTAGTGGTGATGAGTGGTAAAAAAATACCTAAACCTTGATAAAGCGATGGGAAGTTCTTTTCCATCACCATCTCAGTAAATTGAACAACGCCAGCAATAATCACTATAAAAGAGAGGGTGCGTAAGTAGAATAAGCCGTTAGGCTCAAGCAGGTAATGATTGATTCCCCAGCTGGTCATTGACCCGATGCTGAGTACAAACGCTGTCGCGCCAGCCATGCCAATAGAGGCTTCTAGTTTTTTAGAAACACCCATGAACGGACATAAGCCGAGAATCTTCACCAGTACGATGTTATTGACAAACACAGTACCGACTAAAATCATAATGTAGTGATGAAAATCAAAAGACATAAGCTAGCAATCGGTTTCAACGATAATTGTCAAGATTATACCGCGATTGTTGGTCTGATAAACAGTTAAACCCTGCACTTGTACTGATTCGCTACGGGTATTAAGAAATAAAGCAGAACCTGAGTTGTGATCTAGCCCTAATCAATCTCTTTTTGGTAACGCTAGTTAGCAATAGCGGGCTTTTAAGGGCGTACTTTAATAATAAAGCTGTCATCATTTTGTGCTAACGTTACTTGTTACTATGGTTATTTTATCTCGCCAGTTTTAGCTTGATTCGTTATGGTTTGATTGACAAGGTTTACGGGGCAGATTAAAAGGTCATGGTGGCCTTTGAGTGAATTTCTACAGCAAACCAAAATTGTGCGTAATAAATACAGAAAATTATAGAACATTCAGGTTAAAATATAACATTATGAATCAGGTAGATTTCCTATGTTGCAAGGCAGTTTAGTTGCTATTGTTTCGCCCATGTTTGAAGATGGGCGTTTAGATATTCCATCTTTAAAAACGCTGATTGATTTTCATATTAATCAAGGGTCAGATGGCATTGTGATCGTTGGTACTACAGGAGAGTCTCCCACCGTAGACTTTGACGAGCATTGTTTGCTGATTAAAACAGCGGTCGAGCAAGTGGCTGGTCGCGTACCGGTGATTGCCGGCACCGGTGCTAACTCAACCAAAGAAGCGATTGTGTTGACGCAAAAAGCTAAAGAGCTAGGTGCCGATGCTTGCCTGTTAGTTGCGCCTTACTATAACAAGCCAACACAAGAGGGTTTGTATCAGCACTTCAAGGCTGTGGCTGATGCCGTCAATATCCCACAAATTTTATACAATGTACCCGGCCGTACAGGCTGCGACCTTAGTAACGACACTGTGTTGCGTTTAGCGACGCATACGAATATCGTGGGCATTAAAGATGCGACTGGAGGCATCGAGCGTGGCACAGACTTGCTATTGCGTGCCCCTAAAGACTTCGCGATTTACAGTGGTGATGATGCAACTGCTTTATCTTTGATGCTGTTAGGTGGGCATGGTGTGATTTCAGTGACAGCCAACGTAGCGCCTAAGCTTATGCACGACATGTGTGTTGCCGCGCTAGCGGGGGATGTCAAAGTTGCGCGTGAAATCAATGCCAAATTGTTTGGTTTACACCAGAAACTGTTTGTTGAGGCAAATCCAATCCCTGTGAAATGGGTATTGGGGCAGATGGGGATGATTAAAACAGGGATTCGGTTACCGATGGTTAATTTATCCGCGCAATATCATGAAGTTTTGCGCAAGGCTTGTGAGCCTGCGCAAGTTTTGTAACGAACAATAGCGTTTTAATACGAGGTTTGAATGAAACAAGTTAATTCTAGTGCAGCGACTGATTGTTTAGGTCTGATGCATAAAGCAAAGTCTATCGTGTTGCCTTTATGTTTGATGGCAAGTTTAAGCGCTTGTGATTCTATTCCTTTTATCGATACAACTTCTGATTACAAAGGTGCGGGTCGCTCACGTCCATTAGAGGTTCCTCCAGATTTAACCGCAAGTCCAGTGAGCGATGCTTACAGCGTGCCAGGCAGTGCTAGCTATTCTAGTTATAGCCAAGCACAAGAAGGGCAAGAGGCAGGGGTTGAGAAGGTGTTGCAGTCTCCAGAGGGTGTACGCATGGAGAAGTCTGGGACGCAACGCTGGTTAGTAGTGAATGCACCAGCAGAAAAAATTTGGCCGGTTATCCGTGACTTTTGGACAGAAATGGGCTTTGCCGTTCGTGTAGAGAATCCACAAATCGGTGTGATGGAAACAGAGTGGATTGACGCTGAAGCGATCAAGAAAGATGACAAAATCGGCACACTTGATAAGTTTGATAAGTGGCTAGATAAATTATCAGGGTTTGCAGATAAGAAAAAATTCCGTACCCGCTTAGAGCATGGCGCTAATACTGGCACCACTGAAATTTTTATGACCCATCGTTCAGTTGTTGGTGCACCTGATGATGGTAAAAACCGTATTAGAACCCAGCTAGGTGAGATTGAGACGGGCTATAAAGCAGATGCCGCTACTAACCCAAGAGGAGATGCATTTGATGCAGAGCTAGACGCTGAGTTGTTGCGTCGCCTGATGGTAAAACTTGGGGTAGAAGAGCAGAAATCACAGACAATATTGGCAGAAGCAGCAACAACTAAGCGAGCTGAGGTGGTGAAAGAGTCTGATGGTAGTGCCAGATTGTTACTAAATGACCCATTTGATCGTGCATGGCGTCGCGTTGGTTTAGCGTTAGATCGCGTAGGCTTTGTGATAGAGGATAGGGATCGCTCAAACGGCTTATTTTTTGTACGATACGCAGATGTAGACATTGATGACACGCCTAAGAAAAAGAAAGGTTTGTTCGAAACACTTAAGTTCTGGGGTGATGATGCTAAAGAGCCGGAATCTGCAGAAAACAAAAAAGAAAAAGGTATTGTAGATAGTCTGAAATTCTGGGGTACTGATGATAAACAAAAGACCAATCCAGAGCGTCAGTATCGGATTAAAGTGAGCGATGGTGAGGCTGGTGCTGTCGTTGCGGTAGTAGACAAAGAAGGTGCGCGTGTTCGAACGACAACAGCAAATAGAATTATTGCTTTGATGTACGAGCAGTTGCGTTAACGATAAAAAAGGCGGCTTAGGCCGCTTTTTTTATCAGTGGTTGCGATTGAAATGAAAACAGAGGCTGGTGGCTTTTCTATATCAGCTAATATATTAGCGTTAACTTTCAACTTTACCTCTGTGCTGTACATGCTTTTTACTTATCTAATCCTATTAGTATGCTAAGTTTACTAGTATCAGTTTATCCAAAAAGGTCTAAAGATGCGTTTTGCTTCGCTCGGTAGTGGTAGCGCTGGCAATGCGCTGGTGGTTGAGGTAGCTAATACGCGACTGATGCTGGATTGCGGATTTAGTATTAAAGAAACAACCAGCCGTTTAGCACGATTAAATATAGCTCCTGAGAGCCTTGCTGGGATTGTGCTGACGCATGAGCATGATGATCACGCGGGTGGTGCTTTTAAGTTTGCTGCAAAATATAACCTCCCCGTGTGGTTGACTTACGGCACCCTCAAAATGGCTGAGCGTTATTTCCCTAACCAGTATCAGCTTAATCTGCATGTCATTGACAGTCATACTTTATTTCATGTCGCAGATATTGAAGTACAACCATATCCTGTGCCACACGATGCGCGTGAACCCGTGCAATTTGTATTTGGTGATGGTAATTATCGGCTTGGGGTATTAACCGATGTTGGACGCACTACTATTCATATTGAGCAACAACTTAGCGCATGCGATGCATTAGTGTTGGAGTGTAACCATGACGGTGCAATGTTACGCAATGGCCCGTATGCCGCGTCTCTGAAAAAACGCGTTGGCGGTGAGCTGGGGCATTTAGAAAATGCTGCCGCAGCCGACTTGCTTGCTAAGTTGGACTGTACTAAGTTAAAACATCTAATTGCGGCACATTTAAGTGCGAAAAATAATACGCCCCTACTCGCTAAAACAGCATTGGCGAATGTCTTGGGCTGTGAGTTAGATTGGGTTGGTGTTGCAGATCAAACGATAGGTTTCGATTGGAGGCAGATGGTTTAAGTTTGCATGCTAGGCCGTGGGCTAAACTTGCATTGAATGATTGGTTCTAAATAATTGATTCTATTAGATTAACTCAATTGCATTATTCGCACGCATAAAAAAAGCCGACTTACGTCGGCTTTTTTAATAATTATTGATTCAACAATAAATTATTGTGCAGCAGCAGGAGCAGCTTCAGCAGCTGGTGCTTCAGCAGCAGGAGCAGCTTCAGC